>CAYSKE010000011.1:0-22201 GCA_964431465.1 uncultured Muribaculaceae bacterium
GTAGTCATCCGCAACTATGCAAGCGACTGAAATTAAAAACAGGGATTCACGATTAGGTGAGTCCCTGCTTTGTGTGAAAGGGCAATTATGATAGAGCCCGATTGGTAAGTTGATTATCGTTACTGCATCGGCTCTGACGCATCGACGAGCTTGAAGCCCGCTGAACGCAGATCATCCCAATATCCGGGATATGACTTGTTCACGACCTCGATGTTGCGGATGATTACGCCCGGCACAAATAAGGCTGTAGGAGCGAATGCCATGGCCATGCGATGATCGTCGTATGTATCCACGTCGGGCAGCTCGGTTATCGGCATACGTCGTCCTTCCCAACGCAGGGTGTGATCGCCTTCGGTTTCAAGTATAAATCCGAATTTGAGAAGCTCACGGCACAAGGCATCTATGCGGTCAGTCTCTTTTATGCGCAACGTCGACAGGCCTCTCAGACAGAATGGCAGACCAAGCATGGCAGCCGTTACGGCCACGGTCTGGGCGAGATCAGGGGTCTCGGTCATGTCGAGATCGATGCGTGAGTACACTTCAGGGCTCGGGGTAAACTCGGCGGCATCGGCCACTTCCTCCGACTCCTGACAGATGACACCCATGCGCTCGAAAATCTCGATGGCCGCACTGTCACCTTGCAGGCTCCCTTCGGCTTTCAGTCCCGGCAAAGTGACAAATCCGGCTGAGATTGCCGATATTTCAGCCCAATATGATGCAGCGCTCCAGTCGCGTTCGCTTTCAGGGCCATCGGCAGGAGCTTCATAGGTTCCGGGAGCAATATCAATCATTTGCGGATAGCGGTCAACCTCTATGCCGCGGTTCTCCATCATTGCCGCAGTCATCTTGATGTAGGGGAGTGAAATAACCTCACCGTCAAGATTTATGCGCAGTCCTTCGGTCATCGTCGGAGCAACCATCATCAGAGCCGAGATAAATTGCGAACTGATGTTGGCTGGCAGAGTCACCTCGCCGCCATGAAGCCGGCAACCGGTGATCTTAAGCGGAGGGAACCCCTCTTCACCTGCATAGCTGATCGATGCACCGCATTGGCGTAGAGCATCGACAAGCGGGCCGATAGGACGGTGGCGCATGCGCTCTGAGCCGTCAAGCGTCACTTCGCAACCGGGAGTGGCGGCATAATAAGCCGTGAGAAAACGCATTGCGGTTCCGGCGGCACCTATGTTGACAGTGCTTGCACCCGCAGCCGAATCACTCAGTGCCTTTACGATCGCGTCGGAATCGGCGCACTCGGCCTGAGTGGGAGCGGGGGAGTCGCCGGGAGTGAGCGCGTGAAGAATGAGCGCTCGGTTGGCTATGCTCTTTGAAAGTGGAAGCGACACCGTCGCCTCAATCATTTCTTCGGGTGGAAACACTCTGTAGTCCATATCGGTAGGCTTTGGAGGCTGATTTATTGTTTCAGGGCGGTTTTAATTTGTTCGAGGGCTTTCTGAAGGGTCTGGCGCGGACATCCGATGTTGAATCGCATGAAGCCCTCACCCTCTTTGCCGAAGATGAAACCGTTGTTGAGAGCAAGCCCCGCTTCCTCGATGAAGAATTTGTCGAGCTTGTCATGTATGTCGCTTTCTCCCGGATAAAGCGCGCGGCAGTCAAGCCAGGTCAGGAATGACGCCTGCGGGCGCACAGCCTTGATTTCGGGAAGCTCTTTTTTAAGAAAATCCTCAAGCAGCAGCTGATTGCCTTCAAGATAGCTTATAAGGTCATTGAGCCATGTGTCACCATGATTGTAGGCAGCTATTGTCGCGGTAGTTGCAAAGAAAGTGGGGTCGTCAAATTCGTTGCTCTTCATCCATGAGAAGAAATAATCGCGCATCTCCTTGTTTTTGATCACCACCCATGAGCTTACGAGGCCGGCAATGTTGAATGTTTTTGACGGAGCGCCAAGTGTGATGGCGATTTCAGCAGCCTCCGCGCTTACCGAGGCAAACGGTATGTGCTTGATACCCCATAGCATGAGATCCTCGTGGATTTCGTCGGCAATCACCTTTACGCCATGACGGTGGCATATCGAAGCCACACTGCGGAGCGTCTCTATATCCCACTGAATACCTATCGGGTTGTGAGGATTGCAGAGGATCATCATTTTGGGCTTCTGCTCGATGATTTTCTTCTCAAGATCCTCAAGATCCATTTCATAGTTTCCGTCGGGTCGACGGCGCAGAGGATTATGCACCAGCTCCCTGCCGTTGCCTTCGGGCACAAATGTGAAGGGATGGTAGACCGGCGGCTGAATCAATATTTTGTCGCCCGGTTCGGTGAAACGGTTTACAATGAATCCGATAGCTTTCACAACTCCCGGAACGTAGGTGATCTCCTCACGCTCCACCTTCCAGCCGTGGCGACGCATGAGCCAGTTGATGATCGACTGCCAGAACTCCTCGGGCACTGAGGCATAACCGTAGACGGGGTGTGCGATACGTTTCTGCAAAGCCTCGGTGATTTCGGGCAACACGGGGAAATCCATGTCGGCTACCCAAGCGGGCAGAAGGTCGGCGTGTCCGTAACGTTTCTCGAGTTCGTCATATTTTATGCAGCCGCTTCCGCGACGCTCCACGTAGGTGTTGAAATCGTATGTCATTGTGATGTGATGTTTTAGTCGTTTGAATAAATTAGTGCTACAGCCGTCGATGCAATTCCCTCCTTGCGTCCGGTAAATCCCAAATGTTCGGTGGTAGTGGCTTTCACCGACACACAACCCGGAGGGATCTCGAGGTCGTTAGCTATATTCTCAATCATTTGCGGGATGTGAGGCAACATCTTGGGCGCTTGTGCGATAATCGTCACGTCCACATTGCCGATGCTGTAGCCGGCTTCGCGAAGCAGATCTCTGACGGCGCGCAGGAGCACCCGCGAGTCAGCTCCTTTATATCGCGTGTCGGTATCGGGAAAGTGGTAGCCTATGTCGCGGAGGGCGGCCGCGCCGAGGAGTGCATCCATCAGAGCATGCAGTGCCACATCGGCATCACTGTGACCGAGCAATCCGAGATCATGCGGGATTTTCACACCGCATATCCACAATTCACGCTCCGGCACAAGGCGGTGCACATCATATCCTTGTCCTATTCTGAACATATCTGTTTTTATTCTTTTGATGTTGCTTTGTTATCATAAGGCCAGCACTCGGTCTCATTGGCGATTTCCGGGATGGTCGACGAGTAATAGACCGGATTCTGCCCCGCTTTGCGCTGTCGCCGGTAATCGGCAAGCAGCCGCATGGCATACTTCCCGAGGACTATCAGTGCCGCGATATTGCAGAGCGTCATCAGTCCCATCGTTATGTCGGAGATAGCCCACACAAATTCGAGAGTCGAGAGAGCACCGATCATCACCATCGCCCCGACAATAGCCCGGAACGGATAGATGATCTTGCGGCTCTGGTGAATGAAATTCAGGTTTGTTTCGCCGTAATAGTAATTTGCAATGATACTGGTCGTTGCAAAAAGATAGACAGCTATCGTGACAAACCATGTAGCGGCCGTTCCGACTTGCGTCTCAAGTGCATATTGAGTCAGTTCGATTCCGGTCAGCCCGCAGTCAAATACTCCGCTGCACAAAATGATGAATGCTGTGGCCGTGCACACGAGCAATGTGTCGGTATAGACACCGAGAGCCTGTATAAGCCCCTGTTTCACAGGATGGCTCACGGCAGCTGTCGCGGCTGCGTTCGGGGTGGAGCCTTCGCCTGCCTCATTGCTGAATAGACCGCGCTTCACGCCGAGGATCACCGCCATGCCCAGTGTGCCTCCCATCGCTTGCTCAAATCCGAAAGCGTTGGCGACGATCATTTTCATCACCGACGGAAATGCCGTGATATTCACGGCGATGATGTAAAAGGCAAGCAGAATGTAGAGTACAGCCATGATCGGCACGATTATCTGATTGACCTTGGAGATGCGCTGGACGCCGCCGCAAATCACAAGCAGCACAAGCACCGTGTTCGCCACGCCCACCCATAGCGCCGGTAAGCCGAACGTGTTTTCAAAAGCAGCAGCGATAGTGTTGGACTGAAGGGTGTTGAATGCCATTCCAAATGTCAGCGTTATCAGTATCGCAAACGTCCATGCCCACCATCTCTTGCCGATCCCTTTCTGGATGTAGTAGGCGGGGCCACCGCGAAAGGAGTTCTTGCCTTTCACCTTAAACAGCTGGGCGAGTGTCGACTCCACAAATGCGTTTGCCGAACCGATAAACGCAACCACCCACATCCAGAACACTGCACCGGGCCCTCCGGTAGCGATGGCGATTGCTACGCCGGCAATGTTGCCCGTCCCCACGCGGCTTGCAAGCGAGAGCGTGAAAGCCTGAAACGAGCTGATCGTGTGGCTCGGCTTCTCATGGATGCGTGGATCATCATGACTTTTGCCTGACTCGAAAAGCAGACGCAGCATTTCGGGAATCATCGAAAACTGCACTCCACGTGATCTGATCGTGAAGTACAGTGCTGTGCCGAGCAGCAGGGCGACCATAAGGTAGGTCCACAGCCAGTCATTGATAAGTTCGATTATCTTCATTTTATCGAGTCGGGTTCTATAGGTTCAGGAAACGTCTGTTCCGGCAAAATTACAGTCGTCGTGTCGGCGTTTTCTGCGTTTTTGACCACTCCTTTCTCTTTCTTGTATTTTTTCAGGAAAGAGAAGATATTGTCGAAGTCATGCCGAAGCACAATACCCACTCCCTGAGTAGTTGTAGCCGTCTTGACGTAGTAATTCCGGTCGTTGTAGCGGTTGTAGGCTTTCAGGCGCAGTGAGCCGCGGCGGTTTAGCAGATATTCGATGTCGAAGTCGCCTATGAATTGGTTGCTGTTCATCGTGTTGTCGCGGTAGCCGAAGTTGCCGTTGAACAGCAGGCGGTTGTTGAGCAGCTGGCTCGATAGCGCGAGGTCTACTTCAAGATCAGAGAAGTCACCCTTGTCGCTTCTGAAATTGGGAGCTATGCTCCATTTGTCGTTGATCTGGCCGAGTATGTTCGACAGCTGCGACGACAGCGTCGACGACGCTACCGAGACTAACTCGTTTCCGCGGGTCGCACCCACATAGTCAGGAGTGTAGAATCGGCTTAAAGCAAGCAGATAGATGATCTGGCGGTTCATCATCTCGTCGGTCGACACGATGCTTTTCACTTTCCGGTAAGTGTCGGATGGGAGAGTGGGGAACTCGAGATCAAAAGCTATGTCGGGTTGCTGGAGATCACCCGCCACTTTCAGCACTGCATGCACCGGCACATTGGTGCGGTTAAGGTCACGATCCTGAAGGAATGACTCATCGAGATCGCTCAAATTAGCGTTGAGTGCATACACGGCTGTGATGTCGAGTATCGCAGCAAAAGGATCACCTGTGAAAGCTATTGAGCTGCCGTCGCGTATCGAGAAATCCTTGATGATGATGTCCTGAAGCGTGAAGTTATATGAGCCGCGTTCGAGAGTGTAGGTGCCATACATGCGCAACTCCTCGTCGGTCGATCCATACTGCATCCTGATTGTGCCCGACCCGAAAGCTCTGATGCGGTCTCCTCCCACAGGATCCATCACGATGATAAGCTGTGCCTCCGGAGTGATTGCCACGCGGAAATCCATGTCATATCGCGAGGAGCCTTCCTCCTCTTTCTGAGCAAGTTTCCTGCGCATGTCGCGCACAAGTGCCGGCGTCGGGTCAGCCATGACTATCGAATCGGACACCTGCATCAGATTGCGGTCGCGGAAAGTGATGAACGAGTATTCACCCGCTTCCTGCATATCCGACAACACAAACGTGAACACCGACTGACTTGCCGTCGACATATCGGCGGTAATATCCACCCATCCCGGGCCACCTTTCACCGATGCTTTGCCGTTGGCAAACACACGTCCATACCAGTCAGGATTACGCTTTTCCGTCTCATCGTAGACCAGCATGTGATTGACGTCGGTGATATTGAACTCAAATTCAGGAGCTTTGAAGAACGTGTGCTTCACATAACCGTTCAGCACTCCCGTGTGTCCCATCTCATCACGCAGAGTTATGTTTTTGAGGTCGATAAGTCCGGGAGTGATTATCACTGAGTCACAGGCGGTGTACCACGTGTTGGTGAAATCTATTTTCATGCGGATGCTGTCGGCATGTAGATCACCCTCAAAATCAATGTATTTGAAGTTGCCCCACAGATGTGCCTGACCTGATGCGAGTCCCTGCACATCGCTTGTAAACGCCTCCATGAACGGCTTTAGGAAGCCGATATTTATCTCTTTGGCATCAAACGAGATGTCAAGCGAGTCGTTCAGAGGGAATATCGCGCCGTCGATAGTCGACATTTTGCCGTTGGGCTGGTCGATCTCGGCATTAAGCGTTATGGCTCTGCGTTCGCCGTCCCAGCGGCTTTTCACGATAGCATTACCAAGCACGGTGGCGTTGTAGCTTATGTTCTTCACGTCGAGTCCCGGAGTGGTCAGGTGAGGTTCAGGCGACAGCAGTGCCGAGGCCGTGAACGTTCCGGTCGCGTCACCACCAATGCGGGCTTTGTCAATTCCGAGCGACTCAAATATGTAGTCGAGATTGACATTGTTGAGGTCGATTTTCAGTTGGTCGTCGGTCGATGCCGAGACTGTTCCGTCGATTTTCACATACTGTCCGGTGCGGCTCGCATTCATGTGGTCGATCACGATTCTCTCTTTTCCGTAAGCTGTGATCGATGCTTTGTCGACCGTCCACACTGTGTCATTGAACTGCATTTCTCCCGGCAGAATTTTCACGCGGGTTATCAGCTCGTTCTCTCCTCCGCGCGACAGGCGGGTGGCAAAGCCGAGATTGCCGCGATATATGCGCTTGCGGTCTATCTGCCAGTCTATTGTCGTCAGGGCGGTGTCGCTGTCCACGTTGTTGGCAAGATTTATCGACATCAGTCCGTCCTTTGTCGGCACTTTGGTGTGAGCGGTCAGCATGCCGGTGGAGTCGCAATTAAGCTTGACGGAAGTACCCTCTATGATCTTGTTGCCCTGACGGATATATGGCGCATCGACATTGAGGTAAGCGCTAAGATCCGGGCCGTTGACTCGTCCGGAAATCACCATCGGATACATCAGACTTACAGGAAGTTTGAATCGGTCGGCAAACTCCTCGGTCTCTTTTATCCTTGCGGTAAGTGTGAAATTATTACCTTCGTAAGTCTCTGTGCCTGTTCTCCATTCGCTGAAAAGAGCCGGCAGTTTCTGCGCTGCTATTCCTTGCAGCGTTGCCGGTAGGGTAGCGATGTCGTAGGAGCCGTGGATAGTCACATCCACAAGATCGCTGCGCAGCTTTATCTCTCGGTCGCCCGGCTCGCCCAAGGCGGTCAGCACAGCCGATTTCACGTCAAGCACGCTTGTACCGGTGGAGTCTGAGAGATGTATGTTTCCGAGAGTGCATACTCCCACAAAATCATTCACCCCCGAGCCCTTCAGTCCGGCAAGCAGTCGGCCGGAGTACGACATGCCATTGCGGGGTTGTTTTATTCCGAGTGCCGACGGTGAGAAATTGTCGAGCTCAACTCGTAGATCGGCATTCCCGATGCTCTTGTTTTGCATTGCCACGTCACCCGAAGCCTGCATCTTCAGGTTTCGGTTAGGGGAGTTGAGCGCGAATTTCAGGGCCGACTGATCGCCCGATATAGAGAAATGCAAGTCCGCAAGATCGGTATAGCCTATTTCCAGTGTTTTGATGTTGATTTCTGCCTCACCTGCAATGCTTTTCTTGTCAGAGACTGAAATGTTGGATGTCAGTTCACCGGTCGTTGATCCAAAACGGTTGTCTGAAAGTAATCTCCCGATGTCTATCCCTTCCCAGTTGAGAGTCGTTTTTGCCGAGAGTGGCAGGAATTCATTTTTCAACGACGAGGTCGTGCCGTTAAGGGCTATATTCACTCGTCCGCACTGAGTCACGGTATTAAGTTTGCCGGTGACATGCCGATCAGTGTAGGCCACGTTTCCGTTGACAGAGATAAGTCCGAGTTGGTTGAGCCATTCCGCATTTTTGAGCTGGCCACGTAGCAGGCGATGTATGTCACCTCCCATTGCCACTACCGAAAGATTCGATATATCGGCGCTGATTGAATCCCGGCTGCTGAATTTTGAGATATGCCCCTCGGCGTTCAGTGACACATGTGGTGACGATGATGTGATGTGCAGCTTGTGCAGGAATATCTCCGATAGTGATGCGGTAACCGAAAGGTCAACGTTCAGTCTCCCGTCAATTTCTTTGAGTATGGGATTGAATGCTGCGAGATCGGCAGGATTGATGTAGCTCTTGTTTATGATGCCGAAATTGATTGCGTGGTTCGACAGCGCATCTTTGAAATTCAGCGTTGAATCAAGAGGAAGCGTCATGTCGGCAAAACGCAGGTCGGTTTCCGGCATTACCACTGCAAGATTGCTGATCGACAGGGTGTCGGAGACAAGAGCGAATTTACCATGAAGGTCATTAACTTTAAGTCCGGCATTCTCAGTGAATGTTATTCTGAACAGCTCTGCGCTGAATGATCGGTCGGTAACGGTCGGTATGGTTATGTCGGCGTTGAGACCGGTGAGTGCGATATGATTTTTATCAAAATTACCCTGTGGTAATTTGGGCTCTGAAAAGACATCGTAGCTGAATGAGCATTGGCGCAACACTATAGTGTTGACACTCAATTCTATATTGTTGGATTTCTTTTTGTCGTCCTGCGACTTGAGGTGGTCTATGATATTGGCGATATTGATAGGGGAGTCCTTGTCAATGCGATTGATATGTCCATCAAAACCAATAATTTCGGCATAGTTGACAACAAATTTTCCACGGAAAATGAGGTCCGACAGACTTATGCCCGCTCCGAGCCGGCTTACGGTCACTGCCTCCTGACCATTGTCGTCGGCTATCTTGACGTTGAAGAGGGTGATGCGGTTAAACGGACTGAAAGCCAGGTCACCTATCCTGACGTCAGTGGTGAGGAGTTTCGACAACTCTCGTTGCCCTATATTACGCACCTCTCCCTGCACACCGGGCAGGGAGAGGGCGATATAAAGGATAGCAGGAATGCCGACGACACATAAAATGGCCGTGACGACTACTGCGCGAATGACGCGGTATATTCCCGCTGCTAAATGCACTTTACCGGAAAATCAGAGGAAAAGATAGTCGTATTTTGACATCAGGGTCTTGAAACGCTCATCTTTGCGAAGCGGAGCGATATTGATGCGTGCGTCGTTGTTGAGGTTCCAGTCGTAGGCGTTGGCATATCCGTGCGAAAGCGACGTCTCCATGCACTGAAATGCTTTGTCAAGATCACCGGCCTGAGCATAGTAGCATGCTCCGTAGTAGTTAAGTATGCCATCGTTGTCAGGCTGCGCGAGGATTGCTTCGATCCATGCGTCGCCGGCTTTGCGGTCACCGGCAAACAGCGATGCGAAACCTTTGTAGGAACGCACGTCGGTCTCGGGGTGATCCAGCTCAAGCACGCGCTGGTAAATTGCGTTAGCGGCTTTCGCCTGTTTGAGGTAATCGTTAAGAACCCATGCACGCAACATGAAGTACCATGCGTTTGTGTCGTCGTTTACCATGGCTTCGCCGAATTTTTCGGCAGCGTCCTCATATTTCTTCTCGCTGACCAGACACACGCCATTTTCTACGAGAGCCTCATTGTTACGCGGCTCCTTGGTCACTGCTTTCTCCGATGCTTCAAGTGCAAGCTCCGATTCGCCCATTGCGCGGCGTATCTTGGCGAGAGTGACGTAATAAGGCGCGTTGTCATCAGCAAATCCTATAGCGAAATTACATTCTTTCAGCGCTTCGGGATATTTGCCGAGTGCAAGGTTGCACATTGCCATTGCATCGTAGAGACCGGGGTAGTTGTAGAGGTTCTGGTCGATGATGGTGTGGAAATCGGTCAGGGCTGCCTGATAGCGGTAGTGCGACATGGCTATGGTAGCACGCAGATAGTAGAACAGCGGCACATTGGGAGCGGTGCGTATGGCGGCGCTCAGTCCGGTCATGGTGGCAGTGTAGTCGGTGTTACCCATGATCACGAGCTCCTGAATAGCACGGTCGCCACCCTGATTTATGGATATTGCCACGAGAAGATCCTCGACAGCTCCCGCATTGTTGTTCATGATCTTGCGCACGTTTGCACGACGTATGTAGCTCTCGGCTGTAGCCGGTGCGAGATCCACCACCTCATTGATATAGTCGTTGGCAAGACCGAAGTTGTTTTCTTTGGCTGCGATACGTGCCAGTCCCACAAGGGCTTCCGTGCTGCGGTTATTAAGACGCTGGAGCTTTTTGTAGTTTGTCTTGGCCGATTCATAGTCACCGGTCTCATATTCGCAGTTGGCGATTTCATATACAGTGACATAGCTCGTTGGATCAAGTTCAAGAGCCTTTTTGAAGTCGGTAAGTGCTTCTGCAAACCTTCCTGTCATGCAGTAGATGTTACCTCTTAGGCTATACTCCTGAAACTGAAGCGGCTTATCTGTCGCGGGAGTATATTTGAGGGCATTTTCCACATCCGATAAGGCGCGGAGATACTGGTCGTGGTTATAATACTCGCTTGCGCGGCGGAAGTAAGTCTCGTAATCCTGAGGATTGGCAGTCAGTACCTGTTCGTAGACTTTCATCATTGCCTGAGTCACAGGGTCAAGCGGTGCTGTCTGACCCGACATTGTGAGAGTGCCGGTGAGACATAGAGCGGCTATCAGTGCTTTCAGTTTCATGCTGAATGACTTAATTATTGTTTTTACTTTTATTATTTCGTGGAATATGGGATGTCAGCAATGCAATGCTTTATCCTTGTTTAATGTTGATACTATGTGGATTGTGTCTGCGGCGACAACTGCTGCCGTCTCTGTGCGCAACCGGCATGGGCCAAGACTCACAGGGAGGAAACCGTTATCGACTGCAAATTTAACTTCTTCCGGCGAAAAATCACCCTCCGGGCCTATCAGTACAGCACAATTCTCATCCGGCCGTATCGACGATGCCAGCAGACGGCGCTCATAAACCTCATCGTTACAATATGCTATGTATCGACCCGTCACATTCTGCGGCAGAGTCTCGATGAAGCGACGCAGCGGCGTGATCTGCTCAAGCACCGGCATCGATGCTTTAAGTGACTGCTTCATAGCCGATATGGCGATCTTTTCAATTCTTTCGATTTTGAGTTCCTTGCGCTCTGAATGTTCACATCTCACAGGCACGAAGCGGTTTATGCCGATTTCTGTCAGCTTTTCGATCATCCACTCCATGCGGTCGACATTCTTTGTGGGGGCAACTGCGATTGTGATCTCGTTACGCCATGGCGAAGGAATCTGCTCATGCGAGATAATCTCGAGTAATACCCCTTTAGGGCGTGCATCGGCTATGATGCATCGGTAAAGTCCTCCCTTTCCGTCAATCACCTCCACCTCATCACCTTCCTTGTGGCGCAGGACACGTATGCAGTGCCCCGACTCGGTTTCTGGCATTCGGGGATCTTCGGCAATATCAGGTGCGTAAAAACGTATCATCGGCAGAATTACTTTTTGTGCTCGATTTCTTTTGCAATGCTCACCTCGGCATCGGCATCAAGCTCAAATGTCTCATCGACCGAAAGCTTGTGTTTTGAATGACGCACCGAAGGGAAGATTATCCAGAACAAAATACCCACCAGAAGTGCATATCCGGCAAATATCAGCCATGAAGTGTGCCACCCTTCGATTTGTGCGATTCCCTCAGGCTGTGTGAAGACGAGGTTGTTCACTACCCAACCGGCGGCGAGCGTTCCGGCGGTTGCTCCAAGTCCGTTTGTCATAACCATGAACAGTCCCTGTGCGCTACTTCGCATCGAGGCATCGGTCTGCATATCCACGTAGAGAGAGCCGGAGACATTGAAGAAATCAAACGCGATACCATAGACGATCATCGACATGACGAAAAGAGCCACACCATCCGACGGATTTCCGATGCCGAAGAATCCGAAACGGAAAAACCATGCGAACATCGACATCAGCATCACAGCCTTTATGCCGAATTTCTTTAGGAAGAATGGGATCAGAAGAATGCAGAATGTTTCGCTTATCTGCGAGAGTGATATCAAGGCATTTGCGTTTTTTGCTCCCCATGAGTCAGCATATTCTGTCACGTTCTGAAACGATGATATAAAGCTGTTTCCATAGCTGTTGGTAATCTGAAGCGACACTCCTAAAAAGAAGCTGAAGATGAAGAATATCGCCAGCTTCCGATCCTTGAATAAAGCGAAAGCCTTTAATCCGAGAACCTCAGCAAGAGAGAAATCGCCGCCAGCTGTTTTGCTCACCGGGCAATTTGGAAGCGTGAGGGCATACACGGCAAGGAAAATGCTGAATGCACCCGACAGCATGAGCTGAAGCGGAGATGACTGCATCTGCACTCCGTCGATGCTGATGAAATTGACCATAAGCATCGCCACGATAAAACCGACAGTCCCGAATACTCTTATCGGCGGAAAAGTCTTGACCGTGTCATATCCGTAACGTGTCAGCGAGGAATAAGCCACAGAGTTGGCCAGTCCGATAGTGGGCATGTAGAAAGCCACTGATAAAGAGTAGAGAGTGAAAAGGGGAGCGAATGAGACATTTTCAGCCATAAGGCAGTAAAACGAAGCCGCAATCATAAACACCCCAGCAAGTGCCTGACAGCCACTCAGCATACGCTGTGCGGGAACCCAACGGTCGGCCACGATACCCACAAGTGCCGGCATAAACAGCGACACAAGACCCTGCACTGTGTAAAACAGGTAAATTTTAGGGCCTAACCCTTCATTCACAAGAAAATTACCCAATGAGATCAGATATGCTCCCCAGATTGCAAACTCAAGGAAGTTCATCACTATAAGCCGCAGGCGTATATTGTTCATAGGATGAAATGTGATATAGTGAGTATTGATAGTCTATTAGAGGGTTTCTGCGTCGCCGCGCTTCTGGCGGATGAGCCTTTTTATTTCCGAAGCTTTTTCATACTCCTCGTTTTCTACAGCCTTACGCATCAGCTGTTCAAGTTCACTGACAGCAAGGTTTTCAAGCCGGGGCTCCCGGTTTGAGGATTTTTCAGGACTGATCGGGGTCTTTGATTCCTTCCATCGGATTTCTATTTTCTCTCCGGCTGAATTATGACCGGAAGCAGTGCCTATGCCGGGGCCTCCTTTTTCAAGTTTGAATCCGGCGGTGTGCAGAATATCGGGAGTGGTGTAGATCGGTGCTCCGGCTCTCATGGCTATGGCGATCGCATCTGATGTGCGTGAGTCCAGCTCGACTTCCGTCCCGTTGTCGTCGACAAATGTCATGGTTGCCGAGAAGACTCCGTCGCTGTAGTTGTAGATAAACACCTCTTTCAGAATAATTCCGAAAGCATGTGCGAACCCTGCAAATAAGTCGTGGGTGAGCGGGCGCGGAGGTATTATCCGTTCGATGATTATTGCTATTGACTGAGCCTCAGGAGCTCCGATTACCACGGGGATACGATAGTTTCCGTCTTCCTCCGACAGGATCAGAGCATACGCTCCGTCATGGATCTGATTGTAGCTCAGTCCCATGACATTGAGTTTTATTCTTCCGTCCCCTTCCATATTATTCCACTGCCATAACAGAGGTGAGAATCTTTATCATAGAGTGTCACAAACTGTCCCGGGGCGACTCCCTGGATTTGCTCCCGGCTGTCGATGATGTATTGTTGCTGACTATCGGCCGACGGCCGCAACGTGCCTCGCAGAAAAGAGGGCATGTGCCTGTTTTTGAACGTCACTTCAATCCCTTCCTGCGGCAGCGACTCACCCCACGGCGAACCGGAAATCAGGTGCATTGACGACAAGGTTATCCGGCGGCTGTATTGCAGGGGAGTGTCGTATCCGCGGCTCACATACAGGATGTTTTGTTTCACATCCTTGTCTATCACAAACCACGGGCCTCCTCCGAGTCTCAACCCCTTGCGCTGTCCGATCGTGTGGAACCAGTAACCGCGGTGCTTGCCGAGAATCTTTCCTGTCTCGATCTCGACAATGTCACCCGGCACAGTTCCGAGATGCTGTTCAAGGAAATCGTTATAATTTATCTTGCCGAGGAAGCATATCCCTTGACTGTCGTGGCGCATTGCATTCGGCAATTTCTGCTGCGTGGCTATTTCCCTGACTTCAGCCTTGGGCAGATGTCCGATAGGGAATATCACATGCTTCAACTGATCGTAGGTTATACGCGACAGGAAATCGGTCTGATCCTTGACCGGATCAAGACCTGTGGCAAGCCACTTGATTCCATCTTTTTCAACAGTTGTCGCGTAGTGTCCCGTGGCAGTGAGATCAAACTCATGTCCTCGCATTTGCTCGAAGAATCCGAATTTGACCATGCGGTTACACATCACGTCGGGATTGGGAGTAAGACCCTTGCGCACCTCTTCGAGAGTGTAGGCCATGACGTTGTCCCAATACTGGCGGTGAAGGTCGATTTCTTCGAGCGGTAACCCGTAGCGGCGTGCTATAAGATTGCACATCTCAAGGTCTTCCTCTGCCGAGCAGTCACCTCCGTCACCCTCCATGCCGATGCGTATGTAGAAGAGATGCACATCGTGCCCCTCTTCCACGAGCTTGTGCACGGCCACAGCACTGTCTACGCCTCCTGATATGAGAGCCGCTATTCTCATCAGTTGTTCTCCGACGATGAATTGTTTTCGTTATTGTTCTGCTGCTCAAGAGCCTTTCGCTTAGCTTCGGCTCTTGCAGCCTCAATGTGCTCCTTGTTCTGAAGAACCTGACGGAATGCTACGAGCAGATTTTCTGCAACGAGTGATTTCGAGAGTATTTCGTGATTCTTGTTGGCGTAGTAGATCGTCGGTTTATTGCGGCGGTCAAAATACTTGGCAGCCTCAGGCGATGCAGCCACAACCCAGTTCGACGGATAGGACGCAGACCTGTCTTTCCATGCTTGGTCAGGTTGTCCGGCATAGAGTGACACGACGGTCATGTCGCCACGTTCGATCAACTTGTTAAGACTGTAATCAGCCGACAGGCGCACGCGGGCCATCATGTTGTCGGGGTCGTCAGGATCATCAAAAAGGATAAGAATATAGGAAGCTGAAATATCGTTAAGTTTCTTAGATTCACCTTTCGACGTTGTGATGCTGACGTTGGGTAAAATCTTTCCGATCTCGCTTGAACCTATTTGTGAGGCTTGAAGGGTATAGCGCTCACGGGCTTCTTTGGGAACCTCCTTGGATTTTGCAGCTGCATTGGCAAAAAGCAGATACACTTGATCAATAGGATATTCCGCGGAATCTGAATACATCTCAATCTCTGCCATCTCAAAAAGAGTGGGGAGGTGTGAGGGAGCCTCTTTCTTGACGTCCTTTATGAGCTTTCTCACTGACTCGCACACCACTGTCGTGTCGGCGTATGGCATAAACGACAGATAGTCGCCAAATGCCTCCCGCATCTTGGCGCGTGATGAAAAGGCTGACTTAAGGTTGCATCTTTCCCAGAAATGCTCTACAAGAAATGATGTGCGGTCATTCAGAGACTCAAGATTTTCGGGGGGCTCAGGGTATTGGAAATAGTGCTCCGGAGTCTGTGCGTGAAGGCAACAGGCTGAAATCAGAGTGATAAGAGAGAGTATTTTTTTTTTCATTTCAATTAATCGATGTTTGTGAGTTTTTAATTGTCATTGCCGCTTGGCATAGTATGCAAAGATATAATATTTTTTTGCTTCATCCACATCTCGGAGCTATTTGAGGTTTTGTAGTTATGTGAAAAAAATGTAATTTTGCGGCTTCAAATAAATGGATGCCCTGGCGGTCTGGTTAGGTTTGTTTGTTCCAATAGGTAAAAATGCCGGGGTATGCCAATAGGTTGTTCTAAAAAGCGAAGGAATGAATTTCTCAAGCACTCTGGATTTCAAACCGGCGTTATTTACTGATCTGCGCGGATATAGTGTCCGTAAATTCAAAGCGGATCTTATTGCCGGAATCGTAGTCGGAATTGTTGCATTGCCATTGGCGATCGCATTTGGTATCGCATCGGGTGTCAGTCCGACGGTCGGACTTCTCACTGCCATTATCGGTGGATTTCTTGTGTCGGCACTTGGCGGCTCGACTGTGCAGATAGGCGGTCCGACGGGCGCATTCATCGTCATAGTCTACAATATCATCCAGACATTCGGCCTTATGGGGCTTGCCGTTGCCACTTTCATGGCCGGTATAATTCTTGTGGCGATGGGGTTGTTTCGTCTCGGTACTATCATTAAGTTTATTCCTTATCCGATTGTCGTAGGATTTACCGCCGGTATCGCTGTGACGATATTTTCCACTCAGGTCAATGACTTCCTTGGGCTCGGACTCAAAGATGTTCCGTCGGAATTTCTACCTAAGTGGCAGCTCTATCTAAGCAGTCTTGGCCGCATTAACTGGACAACTACCATTGTCGGACTCGTTTCACTCCTCATTGTGATAGGTGCGCCGCGCATTTCCAAGCGATTACCGGGAGCACTGATCTCGATTGTGATTGTCACTGCCGGTTGCTATCTTGCTTCAATCTATGTGCCGGGCTTTTCGGTTGAGACTATTGGTGAGCGTTTCGGAAACATGAGTACCGACATCCCTCAGCCAAAAGGATTTGATCTGAACATGGCCACTATCAACCTCCTCCTTCCCTCGGCATTTACTATTGCAGTGCTCGGTGCTATCGAGTCGCTGCTTTCGGCCACTGTTGCCGACGGTGTCACAGGCTCACGCACCAACAGTAACACGGAGCTAATCGGCCAGGGCGTTGCTAACATAGTTGTGCCGTTCTTCGGTGGAATTCCCGTCACAGGTGCTATCGCCCGCACTATGACCAACATCACAAATGGCGGTCGCACTCCTGTTGCAGGTATAATCCATGCGGTTGTTCTGCTGCTGTCGTTCCTCTTCCTCATGCCGCTTATCAATCTTGTGCCGATGGCATGTCTGGCTGCCGTGCTTGTTGTTGTGGCTTATAACATGAGCGGTTGGCGCACAGTCGCTCATATTTTCAAAGCTCCCGGAAGCGATATCTCGGTGCTGATTGTCACCATGTTGCTCACTGTGATATTTGACCTGACCATCGCTATTGAGATGGGCTTGTTGCTTGCAATGGTGCTGTTCTTGAAGCGTGTGAGCGGTAACACGCAGATCAAAGTTTACGGCGAACAGCTTGACGTGGCTGAAGGAACTGACCTTCCGTCGGGTGAGGTGCTGAATGTTGCCGAAGGTGTGTCGGTGTATGAGATTGACGGCCCGTTCTTCTTCGGTGTGGCTACAAAGTTTGATGAGATGATGCGTAACACTATGCACACCAAGCCAAAGGTGAGGATTATACGTATGCGCAAAGTCTCATTTATCGATGCAACGGGTCTTCATAACCTTGAGCTCCTTATCTCTTCATCTAAGTCGGAGGGAATCGATGTTGTGCTCTCGGGTGTAAATCCATCGGTAAGAAGTTCGCTTGATCATGATGGCATAAACCGTCTGCTGCCTGAGAGCCATATATGTGACCATATCACAAAGGCTGTGCAGCTCGCTAATCGTCTTGTTGCTGAAAAAGATGAGAATGAGGCAAAATAAAACGCGCGAGGTCAGTCAATCGCTTTTCTGAAAGCGTTGATCTGCCACTCGGGTGTCCATGACTCTACAGCCCGATAACAATTATTTCTCACGGCATCACGGCCAAGCAATCTGTTATGGTCGAGTTGCCGTGAGATTGCTTTTGCAAGGTCTTTGATATTGTCTTTCTCGAACAGTTGGCCGGTCCCGCCATCGGTTATTGCTTCAATCTCGGGAGCGTGGCTTGACATGTCGGAATGTGTCACGACAGGCGTGCCGAGTTCGAGCGAATGAATTGCGGTAAGTCCGATATGCCCCGGTGAAACGCACATTGCGGCATGATAAACCTCCGGTGCGGTGACTTCGATGTTGTATTCCGCTCCACTGAAATGCACGTTGTGGTTTAGCCCGGATTTCTCTGCCAGCTGGTGAAGAAGCTCCCGGTCAGGCCCGTCGCCAATTATAAGCACATTGACATAGCGTCCTTGCTCTTTGAGCAACGCAACAGCCTCAATGAGTTGGGATATTTTTTTTACGAGCGACAGGCGCCCGATATAAACCAAAGTGGGAAGCTCCGGATTAATGAAATATCGGGCATAGACATCTTTAGCATCAGTTTCTGAAACTCGTTTCCTTAATCTCAGAAATTGACCATGATCGAGAGAATTGTGTATTACTGTAATCTTCTTAGCCGCAATGCCTTCCTTCAGTGCTATCTCTGCTGATCGGTGTCCATATAGCAGCAAGCCGTCGGCAAGTCCGAAATAAAACCGGTAGAACAAGCCTCGCACCCCTTTTTCAGTGCCGTCCCATCCATGGCTCCACAAAAATATGCGTGTCCGTCGTGACTTGGGCTTCAGTGTGTTGCGCAACATCACACCCCATGAACTGAGAAACTTGATTTCACCGGTCATGATGATTGTGTCCTCTCGCTGCAGGCGTAGAACCTTTGACAAACCTTTGAGCCACCATGTGTTGGATTTTCCTCTTTTTATGGGAAGATACACCGTGTCATCCATAAAGTCGGTGGGACACGAAGGTATGTCGGTTTTATTCTCTCCAAAAATCCATCGGCATGACCATTCCGCCTCTATGAGCCTGAAAATCGGCTCGCGATAATGCGGCGGAATGTTGAGTATCAGAGTTAACCGCCGTCCGGGATGTGTCAGTGTCTCCATTTCGGGCGAAGCGGATGAGCTGAAAGATAGTCGCCGAGTATAAGTCCTCCGATAATGCACACACATCCGAGATATCCCATCAGTGTAATCTTCTCACCGAGTATGATCCATGCGGCAACAAGAGACACTACGGGCGACATATACAGGAAGTTAGATGCTTTTACCGCACCAAGACGCTTTACGGCAATAGCCCAGAAGAAAAATGCAAGTATCGACGCTCCGAGTATCAGAAACGCAAGATTGCCCCACACTTCAAATTTCAACAGCGCATTGAAAGGGGTGATGTGAGGTTCGGCCGCAAGAAAGGGGAGTGCTGTGAGAATGCCGTAGAAAAACGTTTTGCGTGTGATGAAGTTGGTCGTGTAGACGACATTCAGTCGGCGCAGTATTACCGAGTAAACACACCAGCTCAGTGCCGATGCAAGTGCGAGCAGATCACCTATGATGTTGTCTGACCAGCTTTGGGATGCTCCTCCTTCATCGCCTCCACCGTTGAAAATGACGAATCCTACGCCGATGAATGCGATTACCGATCCGATCCACGTTCCGGCACTCGGGCGCTCGCTCTTGTAGAGAATACCCACAAGGATGGTCGTGAGCAATGGTGCAAGCGCAGTAATGAGGGCAACGAAAGCGACTTTAGTGTATTCGAGTGCAGTATTTTCAGCGATGAAATAGATTGATCCGGCGAGAAGTCCGCACAAGGCCAGTCTAAGTTCATCGGCCCATGAATCGGCCCATAATTTGTCGTGGGAGAAAACCAGTACAATCAGATATGCAAAAATAAAGCGCAGGATGTAGATTTCTACCGACGACAGTCCATTGTCAAGCAGGACTTTTGTAGACACAAAGGAAACACCCCACGCCGTGACGGTGAGGGCTGCGCCTATGCTGAAAAGTATATTTGACCACTTGGAATATCCCGGTCGGTTGGTGGCTGATTTTTGCATAAGAAGTTATTACGGAGACCTTTTGTCGTTTTTTAGTTAAACATCCAAAATCTCTTTATTTTCTACAAAGATAATTTTCATAAAGAAAATAAGCAAACGTGTGTGCATTAAAATAGTTCAGCTTCCCCGATATGAGGAAGCTGAACCGACTGAATATGTTATTCTCTTTTAGAGCGATGCGCGCAGGGATTCGGCTGCCTGGGTGAGACCTTCGGCATCTTTTCCACCTGCCTGTGCGAAACCGGGCTGACCGCCGCCACCGCCTTTTATCGCTTTGGCTGCTTCTCTGACGATCTTCGCTGCATTGTGACCCGAAGCAACAACATCATCGGTGAGCATCACGGTGAGCAACGGTTTATTCTGGACGTCCTTTGTAGCTGCAATAAATGCAGTTCCTTCGGGCGAGAGAGCGCGCACGGTGAATGCGATGGTTTTGACTACATCTGGAATGATGATGCCGTTGAGTTCCACGATCTTAATGCCATCTTTGATGGTTGCCTTCGAGAGAAGTTCTTTTGCGGTATTAACTGCCTTCTCCTTGACGGCCTCCTCGGCTTTCTTGCGCAGATCGGCGTTTTCCTCTATTGCTTTGCGGAGTGCCTGCACAACGTCGGGAGCGTTGTTAAGCATTGCTGCGATCTCCTTGGCTGTGTCCGACATTTTGTCGAGGGTATTTTCCACTGCTTCGCCGGTAATAGCTTCGATACGGCGGATGCCGGCAGCTATGCTGCTTTCTGAAATAATGCGCACCATGCCGATATTGCCGGTGTTATCTACGTGCGTGCCACCGCAAAGCTCCACAGAGTCACCATACTTGATTACGCGCACTTCGTCGCCGTACTTTTCACCAAATAGAGCCATAGCACCCATCTCGCGAGCCTGCGCGATAGGCATGTTGCGATGCTCGTCGCGTGGGATGGCCATGCGTATCTTGCGGTTGGCAAGATGCTCTACTTTGCGTATCTCCTCGGGAGTAAGTTTTTGATAATGCGAGAAGTCGAAACGCAAAACATCGGGAGAAACATAGGAGCCTTTCTGCTCTACATGTGTGCCGAGCACCTCGCGAAGTGCCTCATGAAGAAGGTGGGTTGCTGTGTGGTTGCACGATGTGGCGAGACGCGCTTCCTCATCGATAGCCGCACGGAAAGTCGCCGACGGATCTGCCGGGAGCTTTTCAGTCAGATGAACACCTATGCCGTTTTCTTTTTTTGTGTCGAAGATTGTAATTACCTCATCGTCGGTGGTAAGTGTGCCGCGGTCGCCTACCTGTCCGCCCATCTCGGCATAGAAAGGTGTGCGCGAGAGGATGATCTGGTAATATGTGCGGTTTTTATGCTTGATCTGGCGGTAGCGCAGTATCTGGGTTTCACAAGTTGGGGAGTCATAGCCGATAAACTCCTGCTCGCCGTCGCGCACTATCACCCAGTCGCCGGTCTCGACGGCAGCTGCGTTGCGGGCGCGCTGTTTCTGAGCCTCCATCTCTTTGTCGAATCCCTCGCGGTCAAGAGTCATGCCGTTTTCTTTGAGAATGAGCTCAGTGAGATCAAGCGGGAATCCGTAGGTGTCGTAAAGCGTGAAAGCTTCTTTGCCGGTAATGAAAGTGCGGTTGGCTTCCTTGGCGGTGCGGATGGCATCGTCAAGCATGTGTATACCGTTTTCGAGAGTGCGGAGGAAGGAATCTTCCTCTTCCTTAATCACTTTCATTATAAGCTCGCGCTGTGCCGCGAGTTCGGGGTAGGCATCTCCCATGTTCTGAATAAGAGTGTCGACCAGCTTGTAGATAAATGCCTCCTTTTGTTCAAGGAATGTGTAGGCGTAACGCACTGCCCGGCGCAGGATGCGACGTATCACGTAACCGGCTTTGGCATTGCTTGGAAGCTGTGAATCGGCAATCGAGAATGCAATCGTGCGCACATGGTCGGCAACGACGCGCATAGCCACATCCACATCCTTGTCCTCACCGTATATGCGGCCGGTAAGCTCTGAAATTGTGGCGATAATCGGAGTAAAGACGTCGGTGTCATAGTTGGACGTCTTGCCCTGAAGAGCCATGCAGAGGCGCTCGAAGCCCATGCCGGTGTCAATGACCTTAGCAGGAAGAGGTTGGAGGGAGCCGTCGGCCATGCGGTTGTACTGCATGAACACGAGGTTCCATATCTCAATCACCTGAGGATGATCATGGTTGACAAGCGATGCACCGGACACTTTTGCCCGCTCCTCATCAGAGCGGAGATCAATGTGGATCTCAGAACAGGGGCCGCAGGGGCCGGTGTCGCCCATCTCCCAGAAATTGTCGTGCTTGTTTCCGTTAATGATGTGTGAAGCAGGAAGATGCTTCTCCCAGTAACCGGCGGCTTCGTCATCGCGCGACAGCCCCTCTTCGGGTGACCCTTCGAACACTGTGGCATAAAGACGTTCAGGGTCAAGATGAAGCACGTCTACAAGATACTCCCACGCCCAGTCGATTGCCTCTTTCTTGAAGTAATCACCAAATGACCAGTTGCCAAGCATCTCAAAC
>CAYSKE010000012.1:0-19425 GCA_964431465.1 uncultured Muribaculaceae bacterium
CTTCTGCCTGACAGCTGGGAAAAATACTGGAAGGATCCCGAGACACGTGTGATCAACTTCATCGGCAAGGACAATATCGTGTTCCACTGCATCGTGTTCCCTGCGATGCTCAAGGCCTACGGTGACAATTTCCAGCTCCCCGACAACGTGCCGGCCAATGAGTTCCTGAACCTTGAGGGGGACAAAATATCGACGTCGCGCAACTGGGCTGTGTGGCTTCATGAGTATCTCGCCGATTTCCCCGGCAAGCAGGACACACTGCGCTACGTGCTGACCGCCAATGCGCCCGAGACGAAGGATAACGATTTCACATGGCGTGATTTCCAGACCCGCAACAACTCGGAGCTTGTGGCGATACTCGGAAACTTCGTAAACCGTGCGATGGTACTTACCCACAAATATTTCGACGGGAAAGTACCGGCAGTGAGCACCTTGACCGACACTGACCGCAACGCTCTCGATGAGGTGGCAGCCGCAGGCGCTGCGCTTACATCGGCTCTTGAAGGCTTCCATTTCCGCGAGGCACTCAAGGAGGCTATGAACATGGCGCGCACCGGCAACCGCTATCTGCAGGAGACCGAGCCGTGGAAGATTGCCAAGACCGGCGACATGGAGCGCGTCGGCACGGTGCTTAACACCGCGTTGCAGATATGCGCTTCGATCGCAGTGGCTTTTGAGCCTTTCCTGCCGTTTATGAGTGAAAAGCTCTGCAAGATGCTGGGGATGAAAGATCTGAGCTGGGACATGGTGGGTAAGCCGGATAATATAGCCGCTGGAACTCAGCTCGGTGAACCGGAGCTTCTCTTTGACAAGATCGAGGATGATGCCATTCAGGCACAGATCGACAAGCTCAATGCCGCGAAAGAGGCTAATAAGATAAACTCGTGGAAGGCTGCTCCGCAGGCTCCCGATGTGGATTTCGATACCTTCATGAAGGCCGATCTGCGCGTCGGCACGGTGCTCGAGTGCGAGCGCGTGCCAAAGGCCGACAAGCTGCTGCGTTTCCTGATCGACGACGGACTGGAGAAGCGCACGATCGTTTCGGGTATCGCCGCTCATTATGCCCCTGAAACACTGGTGGGGAAACAGGTGGTGTTCATCGCCAACCTGCCTCCGCGCAAACTGCGTGGCATCGTCAGCCAAGGCATGATCCTGTCGGCTGAGAATGCCGATGGAAGTCTCACATTGCTCACTCCCATGGCACCGGCCACTCCCGGCGCACAGGTAAAATAAAAAGTCGGGAGATCATGCAGCGTCCACGCATCCTCATCATCTACACAGGCGGCACCATCGGAATGATAGAAGATCCGGAGACACATTCGCTCCGGCCTTTCAACTTCGACCATCTGATCGACAATGTGCCCAAAGTGAAATTTCTGGGTTACGACATCGATCATGTGCAGTTTGCGCCTCCGATCGACTCCTCGGACATGAATCCCGAGAAGTGGGCCGAGATATGCCACATAATCAAGAATAATTACAGTGCCTACGACGGTTTTGTGGTGCTTCACGGTACCGATACCATGGCCTACACGGCATCGGCACTGTCGTTTATGCTCGACAATCTCTGCAAACCAGTGATCATCACCGGCTCGCAGCTTCCTATCGGTGAAGTGCGCACCGACGGTGAGGAGAATCTGATCACCGCATTGCAGATCGCTGCAGCCACGCGCGCCGACGGCCGACCGATGGTGACCGAGGTGGCGATACTCTTTGAAAACTATCTCTGGCGCGGCAACAGGGCAACGAAGATGAGCGCGGACAATTTCAACGCATTCCGCAGCAACAATTATCCGCAGCTTGCGCGCATCGGACTGGGCATAACGTTCAATGAGGAGGCTTTGTGGCGTTCGCCGTCGCGCCGGCCACTAAACGTGCGCACCGAAATGGATACCGACGTCACTATCGTCCACATCTATCCCGGTATCACCGAGGAGATGTTGCGTCATCAGCTGTCGGTGCCCGGCGTTAAAGGGATCGTGCTGAAGACCTACGGAGCGGGTAACGCGCCCACGGCAGCGTGGTTTGAGAAGGCTATCGCCGATACTACATCGCGCGGTGTGGTGGTGCTGAATGTGACGCAGTGTGTCAACGGCTCGATACATGAGGGACGATACAGCGCGGGTGACCGTCTGTGGCGTGCGGGCGTGATCTCGGGTCAGGACATAACGACTGAAGCTGCCATCACCAAACTGATGTTTCTTTTTGGCCTCGGGCTCGGAGCCGAAGAGGTCAAGCACTATCTTGCCGAATCGCTATGCGGGGAAATGACCGTGTAGGTGCAAGGTGTTTATTCAAAAAAATGCAACGGATATGAAAATAGGGATAACACACGGAGATTTCAACGGCGTCGGCTATGAGGTGATCCTCAAGGCTCTGAGTGATGACCGCGTTCTCGAGCTGTTCACTCCGGTGGTCTACGGTATCCCGGCACTCGCCGACTGGTACAGCAAACCGCTTGATATACCCGCAATCCCGTGGAATGTGATAAAAGAGAGCGCCGACGCAAAGGAGGGTGCGTACAACCTTGTGGATGTGTCGGAAGAGGGTGTCGTGACGAAGGTGAAAGCCGGCGAGAGTACCCCCGAAGCGGGAGCGGCCGCACTCAAGGCTCTTGAAATGGCGGTGGATGCCCTCAAGGAGGAGGAAATCGATGCGCTTGTGACAGCTCCGATAAACAAAAACAATATCCAGAGCGAGAATTTCCACTTCCCGGGACACACCGAGTATCTTGAAGACAGGCTCGGTGAGGAGGGTGACAAGGCGCTGATGATACTTTGTGCCGGTGGGTTGCGTGTGGCACTCGCCACAGCGCATGTGCCTATCGCCGAAGTGTCGCAGGCAATCACCAAAGAGCTGATCATTGAGAAACTCAATATATTCAACGAGTCGCTCATGCGTGACTTCGGAATCACGCACCCGCATATCGCCGTGCTCTCGATCAATCCTCATGCGGGAGATCACGGAGTGATAGGCACAGAGGATGACAGCGTGGTCGCTCCTGCGATAGCCGATGCGCGTCAGGAGGGTATCCAGGCATTCGGCCCATATCCTGCCGACGGCTTCTTTGGTGCGGGTCACTACCGTAAGTTTGACGGCGTACTAGCCATGTACCATGATCAGGGGCTTATCCCGTTTAAGACGATCTCGATGGACGAGGGGGTGAATTTCACGGCAGGATTGCCCTACGTGCGCACTTCGCCGGATCATGGCACAGGATATGACATAGCCGGTCACGGGCAGGCATCGGAGGATAGCCTGCGCGCAGCCATCTACACGGCTATGGATATCGTGAGAAACCGTGCCCGCTATGATGAGGCGCGTGAGAATCCGCTCGAACGCTCGATGCCCGAGAGGGGGCACCGCCAGCGCGACCGCCAGTAAGCTATTTTTTCAAACGGAAAAGCAGAAATTCCCTTGTGGCGGGTGTGACAGGCCGGAATCCTGACGCACGCCAAGGGGCTAACCATAAAGGCGCGCCATCGGCAACGAGGAGGCGCGCCTCATTTTTTTGTAAGGGTGAGGCATGTGCGTCGGTGAGAATGTCGCTAACCAGCCGGGTGCGCCCTTTCATGCCGTAGGGTGCGATGCGGTCGCCGGTCACGGTTTGCCGCCATATCCAGCGTGAGGGGAGAGGTGCTGAGGCATCCATCGCAAAGAAAGGGATTTTGGCAGCTATCAGAGGGCGGAGACGGGAGAGTGGATCGGCTGATGCGATCTTCTCGCAGGTAAATTCACCTGACCGGGTGGCAAGTGTGAAGGGGGTATCTGCTTCAATATAAATCTTATCGGAA
Source organism: uncultured Muribaculaceae bacterium (assembly GCA_964431465.1). Classification (GTDB taxonomy): domain Bacteria; phylum Bacteroidota; class Bacteroidia; order Bacteroidales; family Muribaculaceae; genus JAFLTL01. The sequence goes on from CAYSKE010000012.1 coordinate 3,795, forward strand.
TCACAGCGGGGGATCAGCGACAAAATGCCACGGTGGAGGAGGGCTGTGTGGGTAGCGGAGTGAAACTGCTTTGATTCCTCGAGATTTACGGCTTCGGCCATGTCGGCCGCCTGTGAGGAATTGAAGCCGCTTGAACGCACGATCTCAAAAATGACCCGGCGAGGGGCGGGGGAGATGCGCTGAAGCTTTGTAAGGTCGTAAGTCGCGGGAGTGTCGAGTGCTATCTCTGAAATTGTGTCATGCAGCGCTTTATGCAATATGGCATAGTCGTCGGTGAGGTTGGCGGCGGTTGTGTCGATGCCGTGCATTGCGTCGGGGAAATCGCGCGAGAGGGCAGGGATGACGTTAAGGCGCAACTTGTTGCGCTTCACGTCGGGCACAAGGTTGCTGCTGTCGGTGATCCACGGTAGGCCGCAGGCAGTGAGAAACTGCTCGATGTCGCTGCGTGAGACATGAAGCAGAGGGCGGATGAAACGGCGGTCGGCATCAAACTCTTTCATTCCGGCCAGTCCGCGCACTCCGGTGCCACGGAACAGGTTGAGCAGGATTGTTTCACGATTGTCCTCGACATGATGGCCGAGAGCGAGCCAGACTGTCACCGGAAGTGTCGCGATTGTGTCACGGAACCAGTCGTAGCGCAACCGGCGGCACACCATCTCGATTGACTCTCCCGTGCGGGCTGCAATCTCCTTGACGTCGGTGAAATCGACCGATAGAAATGGCACTGACAGCCGTTGGGCAATTTCCTGTGCCAGAGCCGCGTCGCGGTCACTCTCGGCTCTGCGCAGATGGAAGTTGCAGTGGAGCAGCCAGAGCTGCCGGGGGTGGCGGTCGTGGCGCACTGCGGCGACGGCAGCGGCTGCAAGCGCCACAGAGTCAGCACCTCCGCTGATAGCCACAGCAATACCGTGGTCACGCGGGATGCGTGAGATGATTCGGGAGACCTGAGTGATTAAATCGGGCATTCGGAAAGTGGTCGATGGTGAAAGTCAGTTCAAAAGTAAGTATTTTTTGGGGAATATGGGAAATGTTATTATTTTTGCGTGCTTAATAGCAAGAAGTGGGCTTGATTGCCCGCTCAAAACGGCTTCGGTGCCGAGGCTCCGGAGCCGGTCAGGAAACAAGAATATATAACTCACTATCACATTACGTTCCCATAAATGGCAACATTAGAGAAAATCCGCAGCAAGTCGGTGATACTTTTCACGGTGATCATCGTGGCCTTGCTGGCTTTCATTCTCGGCGACGCATTCACATCCAGTCGCTCGTTTTTTGGTCCCGGCACAACAGCCGCAAAGGTAGCGGACCGCAAGATTGATATCCAGGAGTTCAACCGTCAGGTCGAGCAGCAGCGCGAGGCTCTGCAGGCTCAGGGCATGACTAACGTGGATCAGGCCATGATCCAGAATCAGGTGCTCCAGCAGATGCTTTTCAAGGAGGTGCTCGACAAGGAGATCGACGCCCTCGGCATCACAGTGACCGACAGCGAGCTCTCGAGCGCTATGACCGGTGCCACTCCGCTGGCAACCGTGACTCAGACCGTGCAGCAGATGGGCTTCCCCGATGCCGCTTCGTTCTATGACTACGCGTTCAACCCCGCCAAATACAACGTCCCCGCCAACTATGCACCGCAGCTTCAGGCAATGTGGATCAACCTTGAGAATCAGGTTGCCGAGCAGCTCCGCCAGCAGAAACTCGGCTCGCTCTTCAGCGGCGCGCTGAAGGCCAACAAGCTTGACGCCAAGTCATACTACGACGAGAACGCCACCACCGCAAAGGTGCGCTACGTCAAGAAAGATTTTTCGACCATCGCTGACAGCACCGCGCAGATCATGAACAGCGACGTGGCTAATCTCTACAACTCGCGCAAGAGTCTCTATGAGCTTGCCGAGGAGACCCGCCCCATCGACTACATCGTGGTTGACATCGTGCCGAGCGAGGACGACTACCTCGCCGCCCAGAAAGAGGTGGAGGACGCACTGGTGGCTCTGCGCGAGCAGCCGGGCACCGAGGGCGTGAGCGGCAACCTCAACTTTGTGGTTAACCGCAAATCGGCTTCAGAAGGCAAACTCGCCAACAATATCAAGAATGAGCTTGAGGCTCTCCGCACCGATGGCGTGAAGCTCATCTCGTTCAACAACGACAAGTACACCATCGCCAAGCTTGTCAACACTTTTGACGACGTTGACGACGTGACGATCGAATATCTTGCAGTGACCGCTCCGGTTGAGCAGCGCGACAGCGTGATAGCTCTCCTCAACGGCGGTGCTGACCTCGACGCTCTCGTTGAGCAGGGCTTTGTTCAGGGCACTCCTCAGGAAGAGACTGTGTCGCTGCTCGATCCCAACTACGCTTCGTTTAAGGACGCTCTCCTCTCGCAGCCTATCGGCACCTACTTCTTCCCCGCCGGAAGCGAGAACAATCAGGTGGCCGGTGCAGTGAAGGTCGTTTCGCGCACAGCACCGCAGCCGATCTATGACATAGCCGAGATCACCTACGTTGTAGAGCCGTCGAACACTACGATCAACTCGCTCTCCAATGACCTGAGCAATTATCTCGTGGAGAACAACACCGCCGAGACTTTCCGCTCGTCGGCCGCCGTGAAGGGCATGCACATCTTCTCGGGTTATGTGACTCCGTCGTCGCTCTCGATCGCAAATTACCCCGACACTCGCTCTCCTGCCAAGTGGGCTATGAATGCCAAGAAGGGTGAAGTGAGCGGCGTGTTCGGCGACGAGCAGAGCGGACGCTTCATCGCTGTGGCTGTGAAGGACATCTACAAAGGCTACACTCCCGCCAGCGATCCCGATCTCAGCCGTCAGCTTGCAACTGAGGCCCGCAATGCCAAGAAGAGCCAGATGATCATGGCTGACATCGCCGGCAAGGCCAACAGCATCGAGGAGTATGCCACGGTGCTTGACTCGCCCATCGACACCACCGAGATCACATTCGGCCAGCGCATCGTGCGCGGTTTCCCCGTGGGTGAGGCTACTCTCCTCGCTGAAGGCACAGTGACTCCCCAAGGCCAGATCGCAGGGCCTTTTGCCACCGACAATTCAGTGGTAGTGATGGAGGTTATCGGCACTGACAAGGTTGCCCGTGAGTTTGACTACGACAACGACGCCATGATGTTCAACCAGCAGTATGGTGCTCCGGCTCTGTCGCGCAATCTCTTCGGAATCCTTCTGGGTCGCAACAAGATCACCAACAATCTGCAGCGTTTCTACGCCGACTGATTGACGATCAATCCATAATTAACCCACCGGTGGACGGATTTGCCCGCTTGCAACCACCGGCAAAAAAAAATGCTAAAATGAATTACCTGTTCACTTCGGAATCGGTATCGGAGGGTCATCCCGACAAAGTAGCCGATCAGATTTCCGACGCCGTGCTCGACCAGTTTCTGGCGCACGACCCCCAAAGTAAAGTAGCATGTGAAACTCTCGTCACCACCGGCCAGGTCGTACTGGCCGGCGAGGTGAAGAGTAAAGCATACGTCGATCTTCCCACCACGGTGAGGGAGGTCATAAACAAGATAGGATATAACCGCAGCGAGTATCGCTTTGACGCGGAATCGTGCGGAATCCTGTCGGCACTGCATGAGCAGAGCCCCGACATAAACCGCGGCGTTGACCGCGGCAGCGAGGAGGAGCAGGGTGCAGGCGATCAGGGCATGATGTTCGGTTATGCCACTGACGAGACTCCCGAATACACTCCGCTGACACTTGACCTGAGCCACGCTCTGCTTAAAGAGCTTGCTGAAATACGCCGCAACGGTGACGCATTTCTTTATGAGAACGCCAAAGGGGAGAAAGTGAGTTATCTGCGCCCCGACAGCAAGAGTCAGGTCACGGTGGAATATGACGGTGAGACGCGCCGTCCGCTGAGGATACACACCATCGTGCTGTCGACTCAGCACGATGAGTTTATCCAGCCTACCGAGGGTAAAACCCAAGAGCAGGCCGACCGCGAGATGATCGAGGTGATGCGCAAGGATGTGGCTGAGGTGCTTATCCCTCGCGTCAGGGCCAATCTTCCGGAGCATCTTAAAGCGCTCCTCGGCGATGACTTCACGCTGCATGTGAATCCTACCGGAAAATTTGTGATAGGAGGGCCGCATGGCGATACGGGTCTCACGGGTCGCAAGATCATCGTTGATACCTACGGTGGACGCGGTGCACATGGCGGAGGCGCATTCTCGGGCAAAGACCCCTCGAAAGTGGATCGCTCGGCTGCCTACGCTGCCCGTCATATCGCAAAAAACATCGTTGCCGCCGGGCTCGCGCATGAAGCACTCGTGCAGGTGGCTTACGCCATAGGCGTGGCTGAGCCGGTAAGCATCAATGTGCAGACTTACGGGACTGTGCGCGAGGGGCTGACGGATGAGATGCTCGCCGAAGGAGTGAAGAATCTTTTTGATCTCCGTCCGGGAGCTATCGAGCGAAGCCTGAAGCTGCGCAATCCGATCTATCAGGAGACGGCGACCTACGGTCACGTAGGACGCACTCCGCGCACTGTGACAAAGGTGTTTACGTCGCGCTATGAGGATCCGATAGAGATGGAGGTCGAATTGTTCACGTGGGAGAAACTCGACCGCGTTGAGGATCTGAAAAAGTATTTCGAGGGTCGTGCGGCAAAATAAAGCTGTAAGGTGAAATAAACAATGGGCGCGCTTTTGCGTGCCCATGTTGTTAATATCGTGGATGAAGGAGGGAGCGGGGAGCACTCGGAGGACTCGGAGATCTCTGAGAGTGGGGAGAACTCAGAGATCGCTGAGGACTCGGAGAGCTCGGAGCAATGAGAACACGGGGAGTTACTGCAACCAATTAGGGGATAAATAATATAGGATGAGATTCAGGATTTCGATTTTTCTTCTGACACTTGTGGCGATGTTGCCTTTGGGAGTGCTTTATGTGCTCTCGGATTTCGTGGGATTTGTGCTGCACCGCGTGATAGGCTACAGGCGCAGGATTGTGAGGCAGAATCTTATGGCTTCGTTCCCCGATAAAAGTCTTGCCGAGATAAAGGGCATTGAGAAAAGGTATTACCGATTTATCAGCGACGTGATGGTGGAGACTGTGAAGCTGCTGCACATATCGGATGCCGAGATGAAGCGGAGAGTGGAGGTCGTTGATTATGAGATTGTAAACCGTGAGGCAGAAAAGGGGAGACCGGTGGTGATCATGCTCGGCCATTACGGCAACTGGGAATGGGCGCAGGAGATGGCTATTTACTTCCCTGACGTGTGCAAGGGGTCGATCTATCACACGATCAACAGCAAGCTGTGGGGTGATATTATATTGAAAATAAGGAGTCGCTGGCATCATGTGCTTCTTCCGCAGCAGCAAGCTCCGCGGTTTCTGCTAAATCGCGCGAATGTGCCGTGGATTTTCGGTTTTATTGCCGACCAACGCCCTAAGGGAGCAAGCAAGCAGGGACACACGATGTTTCTGAACCATGAGACGGCGTTTATAACGGGGCCGGAGGAGATAGGCACACGCATGAATGCGGCTTTTGTGTATCTCGACGTCCAGAGGCCTAAGCGCGGGCACTATACGCTCACGTTCAAGGCTCTGGAGCCGATAGAGGATGGTGAACCGTATGGCTACACGCGGAGGTTCTGGGAGGAATTCGAGCACACGATAAGCCGCAATGCGGCTTTGTGGTTGTGGAGTCATAACCGCTGGAATCTCAGGAAGAAATAAGGAGCACTCCACAGCGCGCCCGAACCGCCGGCGGCTGGGAGACGTTGATACTTGTAAACGATTGTAAGATGCAGGTGGATTTCCCTATAGATTTTGTAGTGACATGGGTCGACATGGACGATGAGAAGTGGCGAGCCGAGTTCGTGAAGTATTCAGGCAAGCAGGAAAATGAGAAGAATGGCGTTTCAGAGGCCCGTTTCCGCGATTACGGTTTCCTGAGATACTGGTTCAGGGGAATTGAGAAATTTGCGCCGTGGGTGCGCAAAATCCACTTTGTGACGAGCGGCCAGAAACCTGCATGGCTTGACGCATCCAACCCGAAGCTGAATCTGGTGGATCATAAGGATTTTATCCCGGCAGAGTTTCTTCCGACCTATAACTCGGTGGTGATCGAGCGGTATATGCACAAGATACCGGGGCTTGCGGAGCATTTCGTGTACTTCAACGATGATTTCTATATCATCAACAATGTGGCTCCCGACCGCTTCTTTAAGAACGGCCTTCCGCGCGATATAGCGATATTCCAGTATAACCCGTCGTGGTCGCAGTGGTATCGCCGCATCAAGAACAATATCAGGATCATCAACCGGCATTTTGACAAGAAGGAGGTGATGAAGCGCGATCATGCCAAATGGTTTGACGAGAGTTATGGCTCCAAGGCACGCCTCAATCACATCCTGAAGCCTTACGGGAAGTTTATCACGCTCCGCACGCCACACAATGCTCAGCCTTATCTGAAATCAACGTTCAATGAGGTGTGGGATGCCGAGGGGGAAGAGCTCACACGCACGTCGGTCAACCGCTTCCGGGCATCGGACGACTACACTCCGGAGCTTTTCAGGACGTGGCAGATATGCCGCGGGAATTTCGAGCCTTACAACACCTACAGCGACACAAAGATGTTTCCGCTGATGATGCGCCCGAAGCAGGCTATCAGGGCTATCAGGGAGCAGAGCTATAAATTGGTGTGCATCAACGACAATGTGCATATCCGCAATTATGACAAGGTGATGGAGGGACTGCGCGAGGCGTTTGAGTCGATATTGCCTGAAAAATCGTCGTTTGAACTGTAGTGGCTCATGAGGAAATTAGCGAAAAAGATTTCAAGAGGCTACAAGAGGCTGCTTCCCTACACGCATGTGTTGAAAGAGGTGCGTTGGGAATTGAAATACCTTAAATTCAGGACCAGACGCAGCAAACGGCGGATAGGTGTGATGCGTGTGGACGGTCGCGGCTACCACGGCGGGCTGACTGATAGATTCAAGGGGGCTATTTCGTGGTGGAACTATTGCGAAAAAAATGGTCTTGATTTCCGCATCCACTATGTGTATCCTTTCAATCTCACTGATTATGTGGTGCCAAATGAATATGACTGGCGCATAGATGAGAAGGATATTCCGGATAACATAAGGGATACGCGCATATTCTATGGCCGCGGGGAGAAGGGACAACGGCTTGACAGGCTGCACACGGATAAAAGCGTGTGGTACTACGGCAACATGGATTTAGGTGATACACTGGATTATCCGCCATATAACCGGCCGTGGGGCGAGATATTCAAAAAGCTTTTCAGGCCGTCGGAGCTCGTGGAGAGTCATTTGCAAAAATGCCGTGAGGAGATCGGGGGAGAATATGTGGCGGTAGTGTATAGGTTTCAGAATCTTCTCGGAGACTTCAATGAGTATCTTTACCGGACGCTCAGCGAGGAAGCTGACCGCCAAAAGCTGATAGAGAGGGCACTGGAAGAACTTGAAAAGGTGCATGAGGAGAATCCCGGCATGAGGGTGCTTGTGACTGCCGACAGCAGTAGCTTTCTTGCAGAGGCGTCGCGGAAGAGCTATGTGTATGTAATACCGGGTAAGGTCGAGCACATGGATTTTACTGACACTGACACGGATCACACGCAACTGAAGTCGTTTCTTGATTTCTTCATGATCTCTGAAGCGCGGAAGGTGTATTCGGTTGTGATCGGGGAAATGTACCGGAGCCAGTTTCCTCAGTATGCGGCGAAGATCAATGGCGTACCGTTTGTGCGGCGAGTGCTTCAATGAAAATAAGAGTTGTTTCGTTTTAATTCCAATAATTCAAAACTTAACACACTCCAATATATTAGACTAAATTGATAAGAGAGGGTAATGGAAAATTCACACAAGCCGGAAGTGTCGATAATCGTTCCGGTCTATAATGTTGAAAAATATCTGAGGCACTGCCTTGAGTCAATAGAATCGCAGACTTTCAGAGATTGGGAGTGTGTGGTTGTGGATGATGGCGCGACCGATCGGTCGGGTGAAATATGCGATGAATTTGCTCGCCGTGATCCACGCTTCAAGGTGCTGCATGTGAAGAACGGTGGTCTTGCATCGGCCCGAAACAACGGCATAAGGGTTGCTCAGGGAAAATACATGGCTTTCTGTGACTCGGATGACTGGCTGGAGCCTAATGCGATTGCCACAATGCACAGCCTGATAGTCTCGACTGATGCCGATGTGGTGCAGACCGGTCTTTGGAAAGAATTTGACGGGCATAGCCGTGAGAAGGGGCTTGTGGATAAGCGGATGGTTCTTGATCGCGTGGAAGCCATAAAGGAGCTTGTGAAAGACAAGCGTATTCCCAGCTATATGTGGAACAAGATGTTCAGGCGCGAGATTGTAGGGCCGGATTTTCCGGAAGGGAAGACTTTTGAGGACATCTATGTGTGCACCAAATGGTTTCCCAAAATGCGCAGAATGGTTCTTGATCCAACGCCGCTTTATCATTACCGCATGAGGTCGGGAAGCATTCTTCATGCGGGTTCATCGAAATACCGTCTTGATTTTCTGAATATCATGCGCTTTCGCGCCGATGAGATATTGAAACTCGGTTTAGACGCTTTCTCTCAGAAGGAGCATGATGTGCTTGTGGCGAAAGCAGCTGTTTCGGCAGCCAAGATGATAGCCCGTCAGGAGAAAGACAAAGCCAAGCGGGTGGAAATAGTCAAGGCGATCAGTGATAGCGTCAGGACTTTTCCAATTCCCGATGTAAAGTCGCTCGGGATGCATAAATGGTTCAGATTTAAGTTGCTGGTTAGTTCGCCAAAGAGTTTTATCAGATTGATGCGCGTGATGGGTAAAAGTGATATTCATTCGCGCTACCGCACTCGAAATTTATACAATTAGTGGGGCGGACGCACGAACCGTGCGTCCCTACAAAGAAGGTGAACCGATGCAGGGTACGTCCGTACAAATCAGGTGTTTATTTGGCGGCGATTTTTTTCTTGATGGAGGGGTAGCGGGCGAGGATGGCTGCGAGGGCGGCGGAGTTGTTGTCGATGCCTGACTTGAAGTTGACGGTTTTCAGGGACAGCTCGCGCGGTTTGCCGAGTCCTTTGGGCTTGTTGTGTCCGAATGGCACGGGGATAACAGGCGTGTCGTTGGCCACTCCGGCAGCCCAGAACCATATATCGTCGGTCGTCGGGGCTATGGCGGTGAATAGGTCTTCGTCCATCATGTCGCGCCGCAGTGAGTGGGGAGGGTAGAGGACGCCGCCCACACCGGTCTGAATGTTGCGGAAATCTTCATGGATTTTCTTAACGACGAAGTCGTACCATCGGTATTTCGGCCATTTGCGATATGGCTCGTCGGGTTTCATGAGTTTGGCCCGGTGAGCTATTACGGCATGTGGATAGCGGGCGTGGAGCGCAAGGAGATCGCGCAACATGTCGGGATGATAATGCACGTCGTCGTCGACGGTGACGATAACCGCATCGGGGAATTCCTTTAGGGCGGGAATGAGTTTCCGGTAAGAACGGATGTCGCGGTCGTAGTTGCGTATCTCAAATATGGGATTTTCCTGCGCAAGCTGCAGGAGCTCGTCGGGAATGGCGACGTCGGTGAATTGCGAGAAAGTGAGATATAGAATCAGTTTGTCGGGGAGGACTGAACCATCGAGCAAGGACTTGACGGCCTGGGCTGCAAAAGGGATTGCAGCCGGAAATGATGTCATGGAAATGATGATCTGCTGTTTGCTCATGATGGTTTGAGGGTTAGGTTGTGTGGCACATGTCGGACAAGTCGGACAAGTCAGACAGGTCGGTCGGTTGCGGGGTGCAGTGGTTGGTGCAAAAATAAGGGAAAAAAGGGTGTGAAGTGTGGTTGGGAATGAATATTTTTGCAATCTATGCAACGGAATACTGATAATGAGGCTTCCGGGCGTTGATATAAGTTCGCTTGAGCAGCCGGTTCATGTCACAATGGATGCCGGAATCATGATTTATTAACTTTGTGTAATGGATAAGTCTGTAAAAAAGAGTAATACCATATCGTCAGAGTCGCTTCCCGAACATGACTTCGAGCAGATAAAGGGAATTATAGAGTTTCATCGCTCGCGGGCGTCGAGGGAGGTGAATGAAGAATCTCTTATGATGAGTTGGCGTGTCGGGAAATATATATCCGAAAAACTCAGGTCTAACGAGTGGGGTTCGAAGGTTGTGATGCAACTATCGGAATACTTACGGACTAAAGACCCTGATCTAAAGGGGTATAGCCGGAGAAATCTTTATAATATGGTGAATTTTCATGAAAGTTATTCTTCTCCGGAATTTCAAAATATAATATCGCGATATGGTTTTGAAGATATTGTGCAGTTTCAAACTGCACAATTATCCCAGGCTACATCTGCTATGTCGGAAATTGTGCAGTTTCAAACTGCACAATTTCCAAAGGTGCTGACGATGACAACTTTTACTAATCATATTACAATTCTGGCTAATTGTAAAACAAGTGAAGAACGATTGTTCTATATCTTATATGCGCATAGGGAGCGGTTAAAGAACAAGGAGTTGGTGAGATGTATAGAAAATGGTACATATATCTCACTATTAAGAGATAAGAAACATCTTTCTGCGGGATTGAAAGATAAGTATGTGGGTAAGCCTATGCTGTTTAAGGATACGGCTTTTGTGGATTTTCTGAATCTCCCAAAGAAGCATAATGAAAAACTCCTGCACAAGGGGCTTTTAGAGCACATGAAACAGTTTGTGCTTGAACTGGGAAAAGATTTTCTTTTTGTAGATAGCGAATACCCGATTACGGTGGGATCATCTACATTCAAAATAGATCTATTGTTTTACCATCGTGGTTTGCGTTGTCTGGTGGCTATGGAGTTGAAAAGTAAGAAGTTCAAACCTGCTGATCTGGGTCAGCTTGAATTTTATCTTGAGGCTCTTGATAGAGATGTGAAAAGGAGCGATGAAAATCCAAGTATCGGAATCCTTCTATGCCAAACGGCAGATAGTCAGGTAGTGGAATATGCGATGAATCGTAGTATGAGTCCAACTTTAATTACGCAATACAAGCGTATGCTTATTCCGCAAGAAGTCCTCCAGCGAACGTTGGATGAATATGTTGAACTGGTCTTGAACAAATAATGCATGGTTAATGAATGTAACGGCGGGGGGAGAAGGTATGTGATTCTGGATGGGCTGCGCGGTGTGGCGGCTGTGGTGGTGATATGGTTTCACTTTTTCGAGGGGTTTGCCACGTCGCCTGTGGATCAGATCGTGAATCACGGTTATCTTGCTGTGGATTTCTTCTTTGTGCTGTCGGGTTTTGTGATAGGATATGCCTATGACGGACGGTGGGGGAATGGCTCCCTGACTCCGGGACGCTTCATGCTGCGGCGCGTGATAAGGCTTGAGCCGATGCTTGTGCTGGCTGTGGCATTGGGGGCGGTGTCGTATGCGGTACAGGGTTGCGTGAAGTGGGACGGAACGCAGGTGCCGGCGTGGATGCTTGTGGTGTCGCTGGTGCTGGGGATGCTGATGATTCCGGCTTATCCGGGTGTGTGGACCGATGTGAGGGGGTATGGTGAGATGTTTCCGCTTAACGGCCCGTCGTGGTCGCTCTTTTTTGAGTATATCGGGAGTGTGCTTTATGCTTTCTGGCTTCACCGGCTGTCGAGACGTTGGCTCGGGGTGGTTGTGGCGGTGACGGGTGGGGCGCTTGCTGCCGCGGCGTTCACTGACCTGTCGGGTGCCTACAACATCGGGTTCGGATGGTCGCTGGCGGGGTGGGGTGCCTTGGGGGGCTTCCTGCGGCTTACTTTTTCTTTTTCGGCGGGATTGCTGCTGTCGAGGGTGCTGAAGCCGCGGAGGGTAAGGGGTGCTTTCTGGATTGCGGCGGCGGTGATAGTGGGGGTGATGGTGTTCCCGTATGTGGGTGGCGACAAGCCTTCGATGCTCAATGCGCTCTATGACGCAGTGTGCACGCTGATGGTGTTTCCGGCTATTGTGGCATTGGGGGCGTGCGGTGTGACGACTGACCGCACGTCGGGGGCTATATGCGAGTTTTTAGGGCGCATATCTTATCCGGTCTATATAATCCACTATCCGGTGATGTATCTGTTTTACAACTGGGTGTGGAGCACGGGCAAGACGTTTGGCGAGGTGTGGCCGGTGTGCTGCTGCCTGTTTGTGGTGATTATCTTTATGGCTTGGGCGGCCATGCGGTTCTACGATGAGCCTGTGCGCCGGTGGTTGGGTAAGAGGTTGAAGTCTTAGTTTTGCGGGAGGAGGGAGAGGAGGTAGGTGCGTGCTTCGTCCCATGGGACGTAGATGTCGGTGCGTCCGGCGATGAGGGGGACGGGTGTCTCGTTGAAGTCGGCGCGCACGTAGTAGCGGCCTGAAGGGGCGCGGAAGAGCTTGAGTTGCAGATTGGAGGCCATGGGTACAACGTAGAAGTTGCGCCAGTGGTCGCGCACGGTGGCAAGGTCGTCGGAGATGTAGTAGCAGCCGGGGATGCGCATGAGCGACAGCAGTGGCATCATGGTCTCGGCATGGCCGAAACGGAGCTGGATGCGGGCGTCAAGCGTTCCGTCGATGACTCGGTCGGTGGTGTTGATGAGGTCGCGGAGGAGTGCTGCGGTGATGTCGGCGGGCGCGGTGGAGTAGCAGTTGGCGGCGCGCACAAGATACTGGTCGAGGTTGTGGACTGCCCATAGCGAGTTGAGCTCGTCGACGGTGAAGTAGCGGGTGAGGTCGACCTCGAGCCCCATCGCCTGCAGGCCTGAGAGCATGCGGTAGGTGGCAAATGAGCCGTCGCGGAGCTTTTTGTCGGGGAGGGGGGCGGTTGTGAGCCGGAGCGCGGGCGCGGTGGAGACGAGTTTGTCGAAATATTGCTTGTAGGCTTCGTCGTAGGGGTGCTGACGGACGTAGCCGATATAGGTAGAGTCGAGGTCGAAGGGGCGCATGAGGGGTGAATTAATGCGCCCTGATGAGGTGTAGATGGTGACGGTGTTGTCGCATCGCGCCATCTCGTGGGTGAAGCAGTCCATGCTCATGATGCAGCGTGGGACGTAGGAGGAGATCGCTTCGACGGTGGAGTGGCTGACGAGCTCGGGATAGGCTTCGCACAGGCGGCGCGCTATGCCTTCCTGCTCGCTCATGCCGAGGCTGTCGAGCGCTCCCCAGTGACCGATGGAGAGGGCTGTGACGCGGTTGCAGAGCTGCCTCAGCTCTAAGCCGAGGGGGGTGAGGACACCGGTTTTTTCGGCTTCGCTCAGGAAGTCGAGCACTTTGCGGACCTGAGATGCCGATGAGAGGTAGCGTGCGCCGTGGCGCCCGACATGGTTGATCATGACGGGGGTGAGCGAGTCGGGGTGAGCGACTACACGGGCGGGGGCTATGTAGGGCATGGCGCTTCCCTGACACTGGTCAGGTGTGAGAGGTGATGATGCCGTGGCGGGCAGAGAGATGAAGAGAATGAGGATGCCGAGGAGCGCAGTAAACCGGTGTTGCATAGTGTGTTGATGTAATGAGAGAAAAAGGCGGGATGCAGAGCCTATACCGGCAGTGCGCCCCGCACAAAAGAATTTCGAGGAATCAAAAGCTGACTACAATTACTGCGGAACGATTGTTGAAGCGTTTGCGATAACAGTGTCCTGCGAGATTGTGTCGGTGATGTTCTCGCCGGTAATTGTGTCGGTTTCGCTGACAACGATCTGCTCGTCGGCTGCTTCCGAAACTTCTTTCACGTAAGTTGAATCATAGGCTGCATCGGGAAGAGGCAGCGGTGCCTGCTGCTCGGAGGTTGTGGTTTTCGAACCACATGCGCTGAGTCCGGCAATGGCAACAAGCGCAACTCCATAGATAAGTTTTTTCATAATATCGATATTTTTTGCATATAGTCGAAATTACATGAGAATTAATCGGGTGTGCGGTACGTGGAACCGTGTTATCCCTCTTTTGTAAGATAAACACGGGAGAAAAGAAAAAGTTTGGCCATTTTCGCAAAACTCTTTTGAAAAAAAGTGCTTACTTTGCATCACCACACTCACGTAACAAATATCATAATGCAGAAACATCGTATATTGGCGGCTGCCCTCGGCGCAGCCATCTGTCTGTCGGTTTCGGCTCAGTATGGCCCCGGCGGACTGTCGCAGAGCGACCTGAAGAGTCTTGCCGACTCCTACACTCCCACCGCTTCGGACAAGGCAATCCAGAACGCTCTTGCTTCGGGCAATATCAACACGCTCGCCCTGAATCAGGAGCGCATGAACAACTTTGACACTCACTTCTCCCACAAAGTGCCGACCAAGGGTATCACCAACCAGAAGTCGTCGGGTCGCTGCTGGCTTTTCACGGGTCTTAACGTGCTTCGCAGCGACATGATCAATAAGCTGAACCTGCCGTCGTTCCAGCTGTCGCAGAACTATAATTTCTTCTATGACCAGCTTGAGAAGTGCAACCTGTTTCTTCAGGCTATCATCGACACAGCCAAGGAGCCGGCCGACAACCGCACGGTTGACTGGCTTTTCCATAACCCGCTGAGCGACGGCGGCCAGTTTACGGGCGTGGCCGACAACATCATGAAGTATGGCGTTGTGCCTGCTTCGGTCATGGCCGAGACCGCGCAGAGCAACTCGACGGGGCAGATGCGCACGCTGCTGAGCAACAAGCTCAGGGAGTGGGGTCTGCAACTGCGCAAGATGGCAGCCGACGGCGCAAACAACAAGGCTCTCGAAGCTAAGAAGATGGAGATGCTCAAGGAGGCTTACCGCTATCTGGCTCTGAATTTAGGCGTGCCTCCCACGGAGTTTACATGGACTCGCTATGATGCCAAGGGTGAGCCGGTGGATACCCGCACCTACACCCCGCAGGAGTTCTACAAAGAGTATATCGGCACTGACCTCCGCGGCGATTTCGTGATGATGATGAACGATCCTTCACGTCCGTTCTACGAAGTGTATGAGATCGATCTCGACCGTCACCTCTATGACGGCGACAACTGGAAATTTGTGAACGTGCCTATCGAGGTGATCAAGGAGACTGCCATCAAGTCGATAAAGGACAGCACGATGATGTATTTCTCATGCGACGTGGGCAAGTTTTTTGACCGCGAGCGTGGCGCGCTTGATCTCGACACCTATGACTACGAGTCGCTTTTCGGCACTACCTACGGCATGAACAAGGCAGAGCGCATCGCTTCGGGCGCATCGGCTTCGTCGCACGCCATGACTCTTGCCGGCGTGGATCTCGACAAGGATGGCAAGCCTGTGAAATGGTGGGTGGAAAACAGCTGGGGTCCCGGTGCCAACGACGGTCACCTGATCATGACCGACGCGTGGATGGACGAATATCTTTTCCGCCTTGTCGCCAACAAACAGTATGTCCCGGCTGTTGTGCTTGAAACTCTCAAGACCAAGAAGCCGATCAAGCTCCCGGCATGGGATCCGCTCTACTCGGGTGAAAGCGTTGACACACTGAAATGATGGAATGACTGAAATAACTGACAACACGATCTATAGCCACCCGTGGGAACCGTTTGTTCCCGCGGGTGCGCGTATTCTGATAATGGGTACTTTCCCGCCGGGCGATCACCGGTGGGCTATGGATTTCTATTATCCCAATCCCACCAACGACTTCTGGAAGATGATGGGCATAGTGTTTATGG
>CAYSKE010000012.1:19525-21974 GCA_964431465.1 uncultured Muribaculaceae bacterium
CGATGTGATCGCGGAGCTGACGGGGAGCGTGCGCCCCAAGATGGGGGAGATGACCGAAGGGGAGTGCGCCGGCCGGAAGCTGCATATATGGCGGATGCCGTCGACGTCGCGCGCCTACCCGATGAAGGTGGAGAAAAAGGCGGAATATTACCGGGTAATGTTTGAGGTGGAGGGGATAATTTAGGAGAACTCGGAGAACTCAGAGAACTCGGAGTGCTCGGGGCACTCGGAGGACTCGGAGGGTGTGGAGAATGCGGAGAGTTTTGGTTGTGGAAGGGGGGAGTTATTGGGAGAAGTGGGCGCGGGTGAGGGCGCGGACTTTGCGGCTGAGGAGGATGACGGTGAACATGGTGGGGATGGCCATGAAGGCGTAAAGGAGGTCGCAGAGACCGACGGCTGCCTGCAAGGGGACTACGGCGAAAAGGATAAGGGTGAGGATGAAAAACCATGTGTGGAGGCGCGCACGCCGTTCGCCGAAAAGATAGGTGGCGCAGCGGTTGCCGTAGAAGGAGTAGCTGAACAATGATGAGAGGCCGAAGCAGACGACGATGAGCATGAGGATGTATTCGCCGCCGGGTATGGCGTTGCCGAAGGCGTGCATGGCTACTTCGAGCCCTTTGACGCCGTCGACGTTGGTGAAGTCGCCTGCGACGAGGATGGCGAGTGCGGTGAGGGTGCAGACAAAACCTGAGTCGATGCCGGGACCGAGCATAGCTACGAGCCCTTCGCGCACGGGTGAGGTGCCGCGGCTTTCGGAGTGCATGATGGTGGCTGTGCCGACTCCGGCGTCGTTGACGAGCGCGGCGCGGCGTGCGCCTATGAGTGCGGTGCCTATGAGTGCGCCGAATCCTGCACGGAGATTAAAGGCTTCGGTGAAGATGGACTGGATTGCGGCGGGAATGCGGTCGTAGCGGTCGATGAGGATATAGAGCACGGCGATGAAGTAGACGCCGACCATGAAGGGCACCATGACGGAGGCTACACGGGCTATGCGGCGGATGCCGCCGAGCACGACAAGGGCGGTGACGAATGCAAGGGTGATGCCGACGAGGAGGCGGATAAAGGCGGCGTCGGAGAGGCTGGCAGCGGAGGCGGCTGAGGAGAACCATGTCCCGGCGACCGCGGGGGCTGTGATGGTGACGGTGGCTTCGGCCAACTGGTTGGCGTTCATGATGCAGAGCGTGCCGAACATGCCTGCTACGGCAAAGGTCACGGCAAGCCATCGCCAACGGGGGCCGAGGGCGTTTTCGATGATATACATCGATCCACCCCGCGTGGAGCCGTCGGGGAGGGTGCGGCGGTAGGCAATCGCGAGCACTCCCTCGTGGTATTTGGTGCACATGCCCACGAGGGCGCTCACCCACATCCAGAAGATTGCTCCGGGCCCTCCGACAACGAGGGCTATCGCCACGCCGGCTATGTTGCCCATGCCTATCGTGGCGGCAACGACTGAGCATAGTGCCTGAAGGGATGAGATCTGTCCGGCCGAACCGCCGCCATCGGCGGCAGGTCGCTCACGCAGCTGCCGCAGGGCGTGGGGTAGTCGACGGATGGAGACTGCACCGGAGGAGATGAAGAGGTAAAGGCCTCCTCCGATAAGTATAAAAAAAAGCGGGTAGCCGCACACGAAGTCGGCTACCGCTGTGAGATAGGTTGAGAATGTTTCCAATTCAGGAGAGAAGAAAAGAAGGTTACTTCTTGAGTGCGGCCACGATCTCGCGGGTGTCGCGTGCGATCATGAGCTCCTCGTCGGTGGGGATGACGGCGACAGTGACCTTGGATGAGGGTGTGGAGATGACGGCTTCTTTACCGCGCACGGTGGCGTTGACCTGCTCGTCGATCTCGACGCCCATGAAGGCGAGCGGACGGCAGACGTCGGCACGGAGACCGGTCTGGTTCTCGCCTACGCCGCCTGTGAAGACGATAATGTCGACACCGCCCATCTCGGCTGCATAGGCGCCGATGTACTTGATGATGCGCTGCTCATACATCTCGAGGCCGAGTGTGGCGCGGGGATCGCCGTTGTTGACTGCGTTTTCGATCTCACGCATATCTGATGAGATCTCGCTCACGCCGAGCATGCCGCTCTCTTTGTTGATGACGCGCTGAAGGCCATCGGCGTCGAGGTTGTGGCGGTGCATGATGTAGGTGAGGGCTCCGGGATCGACGTCGCCGCAGCGTGTGCCCATCATGAGGCCTTCGGTGGGTGTGAGTCCCATCGAGGTGTCGACGCTCTTGCCGTTGAGGACGGCTGTGATCGAGCCGCCGTTGCCGATGTGGCATGTGATGATCTTGAGCTTGGTGATGTCGACTCCGAGGAACTCGCCCACGCGCTGGCTGACGTAGCGGTGGCTGGTGCCGTGGAAGCCGTAGCGACGCACGCCGTCCTCGGTGTAGAAGCGGTAGGGGAGGGCATACATGTAGCTCTTGGCGGGCATGGTCTGGTGGA
>CAYSKE010000013.1:0-17812 GCA_964431465.1 uncultured Muribaculaceae bacterium
TGCGTCGTGAGTTCAAGGTAGAGTGCAACCAGGGCCGTCCGCAGGTTACATATAAGGAATCCATCACCAAGCCCGTCGAGCTCCGCGAGGTATTCAAGAAGCAGACCGGTGGCCGTGGTAAGTTCGCCGACATCATCGTGCGCGTTGAGCCGGTTGATCCGGGCTTCGAAGGTGGCCTGCAGTTTGTCGACGAGGTGAAGGGCGGTAACATTCCTAAGGAATTCATCCCCTCGATCCAGAAGGGCTTTACCACTGCCATGAAGAACGGCGTTCTCGCCGGCTTCCCGGTAGAGCAGCTCAAGGTTACGGTGCTCGACGGTTCGTTCCACCCCGTCGATTCCGATCAGCTCTCGTTTGAGCTCTGTGCTATCCAGGCCTTCAAGAAGGCATCGGAGAAGGCAGGTCCTGTGCTTCTCGAGCCTATCATGAAGATTGAGGTTGTTACTCCCGAGGAGAGCATGGGTGACGTGATCAGTGACCTTAACAAGCGTCGCGGTCAGGTTGAGGGTATGGAGACTTCGCGCTCGGGTGCCCGTGTCGTTAAGGCCAAGGCTCCGCTCGCCGAGATGTTTGGTTACGTAACCGCCCTCCGCACGATCACTTCGGGTCGCGCCACTTCAACAATGTCGTTCAGTCACTACAGCGAGGTGAGCAACTCGATCGCCAAGAATGTGCTCACTGAGTGCCAGGGACGTGTCGACCTCATCAAATAAGTAAACTTCTCACACACTATTATATGAGCCAAAAAATACGTATCAAGCTCAAGAGCTATGATCACAATCTGGTGGACAAGTCGGCCGAGAAGATCGTGAAGACCGTGAAGTCGACCGGGGCTGTAATTTCGGGTCCGATACCCCTGCCCACCCACAAGCGCATTTTCACGGTTAACCGTTCGACTTTTGTCAACAAGAAGAGCCGTGAGCAGTTCCAGCTTTCTTCATTCAAGCGTCTGATCGACATCTACAACTCGACGGCCAAGACCGTGGACGCTCTGATGAAGCTCGAGCTTCCCAGTGGCGTGGAAGTGGAAATCAAGGTGTGATAAACACGGATCGCTAAATTTACTCAAGAGATCAATCGTCGTGAGCCGTGGCGGGAATGCCGGCGACGGAGTTCCCGCCCGCGGACGCGATGCAGAGAAAATGAATAATAAATCCCAACAGTAAACGTAGAAATGCCAGGATTAATTGGAAAGAAAATCGGAATGACATCCGTTTTCAGTGCCGACGGCAAGAATGTGCCGTGCACTGTTATCGAAGTTGGCCCCTGCGTGGTTACTCAGGTCAAGACTGTTGAGACCGACGGCTACAATGCCCTCCAGCTCGGTTTTGGCGCTCAGAAGGAAAAGCATCTGACGCAGCCCGAGATCGGTCACTTCAAGAAAGCCGGAGTAGCTCCTCAGCGCCACTTGGCCGAGTTCAAAGGTTTCGAGGGTGACTACAAGATGGGTGACACCATCACGGTCGACATGTTCAGCGAGGCTGATTTCGTCGATGTAGTCGGCACTTCGAAAGGTAAGGGTTTTCAGGGCGTTGTGAAGCGTCATGGTTTTGGTGGTGTGGGTCAGAGCACTCACGGCCAGCACAACCGTCTGCGTGCTCCCGGTTCGGTGGGTGCGTGCTCATATCCTGCTAAGGTGTTCAAGGGCATGCGCATGGCCGGCCAGATGGGCAACGAGCGTGTGACGGTTCAAAACCTGCAGGTGGTGAAGATCATCCCTGAGCACAACCTGATGATGATTAAGGGCTCGGTACCCGGAGCCAAGGGTTCAATCGTAATGATCGAGAAGTAAACGGAAATGGAACTCGCAGTCTATAACATAAAGGGCGAAGACACCGGCCGCAAGGTAACTCTGAGCGACGAGGTGTTTGGCATCGAGCCCAACGAGCACGCCATCTATCTGGACGTGAAGCAGTACTTGGCCAATCAGCGTCAGGGTACTCACAAATCAAAAGAGCGTAGCGAGGTTTCCGGCTCTACCCGCAAGCTTCACAAGCAGAAGGGTGGCGGCGGCAGCCGTATCGGCGATATCAACTCCCCGGTTCTGGTGGGTGGCGGCCGTGTGTTCGGTCCCCGTCCGCGCGACTATCGTTTCAAGCTCAACAAGAAGGTTAAGCAGCTTGCCCGTAAGAGCGCTCTGTCGCTGAAGGCACGCGACGGTGAGATCGTGGTGGTAGAGAACTTCACCATTGAGGCTCCGAAGACTAAAGATTTCATAAATATTGTGAAAAATCTTAAAGTTGAGGGTCAGAAGGTGCTGGTGGTTTTACCCTCCCAGGATAAAAACGTATATTTGTCGTCGAGAAATGTGCCCGGTGCAGAGGTTACTACTGCAACGGACATCAACACGTATGCGCTTCTCAACAATAAGGCTCTCCTCCTCGCCGAGGGTAGCCTCGATGTGATTAATAAACTTTAAGGCCCAGAAGTAGAAGACAATGGACATCCAGATTATTCCCGTTGTGACGGAAAAGGCCAACGGCCTTACCGACAAGCTCAACCGTTACACTTTCCGTGTGACGGAGTCGGCCAACAAGTTTCAGATCAAGGATCTCGTGGAGAAGCTCTACGGCGTGAAAGTCGAGGCTGTCAACACGATGGTCGTGCGCGGAAAGAACAAGTCGCGCTACACCAAGAGCGGTTTTCTCCGCGGCAAGACTGCCGGTTGGAAGAAGGCTGTGGTGACGCTCGCAGAGGGAGCCACGATCGACTTTTATAGCAATATCTGACAGAAATATCTGATCAAATCATAATGGCAGTAAGAAAATTCAAGCC
Organism: uncultured Muribaculaceae bacterium; assembly: GCA_964431465.1. Taxonomy (GTDB): domain Bacteria; phylum Bacteroidota; class Bacteroidia; order Bacteroidales; family Muribaculaceae; genus JAFLTL01. Next base: position 2,776 of record CAYSKE010000013.1, read on the forward strand.
CACCACACCTGGGCAGCGACACAAGGTTATTGGCGTGTTCAAAGGAGTGATAACTGCCACCACGCCAGAGAAATCTCTTACAGTCGGAAAGAAGAGCACGGGCGGCCGTAATGCCGAGGGTCATCTGACCACCCGCTATCGCGGAGGCGGCCACAAGCGCAAGTACCGTATCATCGACTTCAAGAGAAACAAAACAGGTGTGCCCGCAGTAGTGAAATCGATCGAGTACGATCCTAACCGTTCGGCCCGTATCGCTCTCCTCTACTACGTGGACGGAGCGAAAGCCTATATCGTGGCACCCAACGGCCTTGAAGTAGGCCAGAAGGTGGTAAGCGGCCCCGAGGCTGCTCCCGAGGTAGGAAACGCGCTTCCGCTCAACAAGATTCCCGTGGGAACCGTAGTGCACAACATCGAGCTTCGTCCCGGACAGGGCGCGTTGATGGCGCGTTCGGCCGGCACTTTCGCCCAGATCGTTTCGCGTGACGGCTCTTACGTGATAGTCAAGTTGCCTTCGGGCGAGACTCGCCGCATTCTTGGCGAGTGCATGGCTACTGTCGGCGTTGTCGGCAACAGCGAGCACTCTCTGGAGCGTTCGGGCAAGGCAGGCCGCAGCCGCTGGCTGGGTCGCCGTCCGCACAACCGTGGTGTTGTGATGAACCCTGTCGATCACCCGATGGGTGGTGGCGAGGGCCGTGCTTCGGGCGGACATCCCCGCTCGCGCAAGGGTCTCTATTCAAAGGGCCTGAAGACACGCGCACCGAAGAAGCTCTCCAACAAGTATATTATCGAGCGCAGGAAGAAATAATCAATCTTGACTATCTGAATCAACATGAGTCGTTCACTGAAAAAAGGACCCTTTATCAGCATCAAGCTGGAGAAGAAGGTATCCGATATGGATGCAACTGGCAAGAAGTCGGTAATCAAGACTTGGAGCCGTGCCTCGATGATTGCGCCCGAGTTTGTTGGCCACACTTTTGCCGTGCATAACGGCAACAAGTTCATCCCCGTCTATGTGACCGAGAACATGGTGGGCCACAAGCTGGGTGAGTTTGCGCCCACGCGCACCTTCCGCGGCCACGCCGGCAATAAGAAGAAATAATGCCGGAACGGGTCAAATCATAAATTGAATAATTAAAAGCTTACATCGCAACTATGGGAGTAAGAAAAAGAGAGGCTGCCGACCAGCGGAAGGAAGAGCAGAAGCACATAGCTTTCGCGAAGCTCACCAACATTCCGTCGTCGCCGCGCAAGATGCGCCTTGTAGCTGACCTTGTGCGCGGCAAGGAAGTGTTCCGTGCGCTTGGTATCCTTAAGTTCTCCAATAAGGAGGCTGCTGCCCGTCTGGAGAAGCTGGTGCGTTCGGCCATCGCCAACTGGGAGGCCAAGAATGAGCGCAAGGCTGAGGCCGGGGAGCTTTACATCAGCACTATATTCGTCAATCCGGCACCTATGCTGAAGCGTCTGCGTCCGGCTCCTCAGGGTCGTGGCTACCGTATACGCAAGCGTGCCAATCATGTGACTGTGGTGGTGGACACCATCGACAATGATGTTAAAAAACACGAAGCTTAATAGTATATGGGACAGAAAGTAAATCCGATCAGCAATCGTCTTGGCGTCATCCGCGGCTGGGATTCCAACTGGTTCGGCGGCAAGAAGTACGGTGATACTCTGCTCGAAGATGCAAAGCTTCGTAAGTATCTCAATGTCCGCCTCGCTAAGTCGAGTGTGTCGCGCATCGTGATCGAGCGCACTCTGAAGCTCATCACCATCACAGTGTGCACTTCGCGTCCGGGTCTTATCATCGGCAAGGGTGGCACAGAGGTAGACAAGCTCAAGGAAGAGCTCAAGAAGATCACCGACAAGGAGGTTCAGATCAACATCTTTGAGGTGAAGCGTCCGGAGCTCGACGCTGAGATCGTGGCTGCCAATGTAGCCCGTCAGATCGAGGGTAAGATCGCTTACCGCCGCGCTGTGAAGATGGCTATCGCATCGACGATGCGTGCCGGCGCAGAGGGTATCAAAATTCAGGTTTCGGGCCGCTTGAACGGTGCCGAGATCGCTCGTTCCGAGATGTTTAAGGAGGGTCGCACTCCACTTCACACTTTCCGTGCCGACATTGACTATGCTCTTGTGGAGGCTCACACCAAGGTTGGTGTAATCGGTGTGAAGGTGTGGATCTGCCGTGGCGAAGTCTATGGCAAGCGTGACCTTGCGCCTTCTTTCGGTGCCAACCAGAAGGAGGAGCGTCGTGAGGAGCGTCGCGGTGGTTTCCGTAAGCCCCGCGGAGGAAATCGTTGAACAATATTGCATTGAATATACAATAGCAGAAAATGTTACAACCAAAGAAAACAAAGTTTCGCCGACAGCAAAAAGGCCGCATGAAGGGCAACGCACAGCGTGGCAATCAGCTGGCTTTCGGATCGTTTGGCATCAAGACTCTTGAAGCCAAATGGATCACCGGCCGCCAGATCGAGGCAGCCCGTATTGCTGTTACCCGTTACATGCAGCGCCAGGGACAAATCTGGATCAGAATCTTCCCCGACAAGCCCATCACAAAGAAGCCTGCTGAGGTGCGAATGGGTAAAGGTAAGGGTTCGCCCGAAGGATTTGTAGCGCCTGTTACACCGGGACGTATGATTATCGAAGTTGAGGGCGTGAGCTACGACATCGCTAAGGAAGCGCTCCGTCTGGCCGCTCAGAAGCTTCCCGTGACCACCAAGTTTGTGGTGCGCCGCGACTATGACCCCACTCAAAACGTCTAAGCCGCCATGAAGCAGGAAGAAATTAAGGAGATGGCTACGGCCGACCTCAAGGAGCGTCTGGCCCAGATGGAGAAGGAGTATCGCCAGCTTAAGGCTCAGCATGCCGTGAGCCCTATCGACAGCCCGGCCAAGATCACTAAGGACCGCAAGGCTATAGCTCGCGTGAAGACTGAACTCCGCATGCGTGAAATCAACAATAAGTAAGCCGCATCGATATGGAAACGAGAAATCTGCGTAAAGAGCGCATCGGTGTGGTGTCGAGCAACAAGGCCGACAAGACTATCACTGTGACAGTGAAGTGGAAGGAAAAACACCCTATCTACGGCAAGTTTGTCAATAAGACCAAGAAGTTCCACGCCCACGACGAGAAGAACGAGTGCAGCATCGGCGACACGGTGCGCCTCATGGAGACGCGTCCCTTGAGCAAGACCAAGAGATGGCGTTTAGTCGAAATCATAGAAAAAGTAAAATAACGAGCCATGATACAGACCGAATCCCGCCTTACGGTAGCTGACAACAGCGGCGCCAAGGAGGCACTGTGCATCCATGTGCTCGGAGGCACCGGACGCCGTTATGCATCGGTAGGCGACATCATCGTGGTGTCGGTGAAGAGTGTCATTCCGTCGTCTGACATCAAGAAGGGCACGGTATCGAAGGCCGTCGTAGTGCGCACCAAGAAGGAGGTGCGTCGTCCCGACGGATCTTATATCCGCTTCGACGATAATGCCTGTGTGCTGCTCAACAATGCCGGTGAGCTCCGCGGCACGCGTATCTTCGGACCTGTTGCGCGCGAGCTTCGTGCGACTAACATGAAGATTGTGTCGCTGGCACCCGAGGTGCTTTGAGAAAGAGACAGACGTCGAACCATCCCCATCAAGAAGCAAGCTAAGAAATGAGCAAGTTAAAGATAAAGAAAGGCGACACTGTCTATGTTCTTTCCGGCGAGGACCGTGGCCGTCAGGGCCGCGTCCTCGAGGTGCTTCCCAAGAAGGGTCGCGCTATCGTTGAGGGCATAAACATTGTCTCGAAGAGCGCCAAGCCGAGCGCCAAGCATCCGCAGGGAGGCATCATCAAGATGGAGGCTCCGCTGCATATTTCCAACCTGAGCCTGCTGGATCCTAAGAGCGGCAAGCCTACGCGCGTGGGTTTCCGCAAGGATGAGAAGGGCAACACGGTGCGTTATTCCAAGAAATCAGGAGAGGAGATCAAGCAATGAGCCAGAACAGTGTAAAGAAAGACTATCAGGAGCGCATCGTGCCGGCTCTGACCAAGGAGTTCAGCTACACGACTCCTATGCAGGTTCCCCGCCTTGAGAAAATCGTAATCAATCAGGGTCTGGGTGCTGCCACTCAGGACAAGAAGATCATCGAGACTGCTATCAATGAGCTGACTGCCATCACTGGCCAGAAGGCTGTGCCGACTCTGTCGCGCAAGGATATCTCGAACTTCAAGGTGAGAAAGAAGATGCCGATCGGTGTGAGAGTGACTCTGCGTCGCGAGAAGATGTATGAGTTTCTGGAGCGTCTGATCAGAGTGGCTCTGCCTCGTATCCGTGACTTCAAGGGTATCGAGAGCAAGCTCGATGGTCGCGGCAACTACACTCTGGGTGTGACGGAGCAGATCATTTTCCCGGAGATCAACATCGACTCTATATCCAAGCTCATGGGCATGAATATCACTTTTGTGACTTCGGCCAACACGGACGAGGAGGGTTATGCTCTTCTCAAGCAGTTTGGACTTCCCTTCAAGAACGCTAAATAAGAGAGCACTCAACTATGGCAAAAGAATCGATGAAGGCTCGTGAGGTGAAGCGTCAGAAGCTCGTAGCCCGCTATGCGGCCAAGAAGGCTGCCCTGAAGGAGGCCGGTGACTACGAGGGTCTGCAGAAGCTTCCCAAGAACGCTTCGAGCGTGAGACTGCACAACCGCTGCAGCATCACGGGGCGTCCCAAGGGCTATATCCGACAGTTCGGCATTTCGCGTATTCAGTTCCGCGAGATGGCATCGGCTGGTCTGATTCCCGGTGTGAAGAAGGCAAGCTGGTAAGGCGCGTTATCGAGGCCAACGGGGGATTTTGCAACGGATCCCTCGGGTGGGCCGAGAGATGCACAGTGTGTAACTGAGTTAATTAAATATGCCGGTCATGCTCCAGAGTTGTGGAGAACAGGCAGGCGTAGCCCCGGGCCGGGGGTGCCGACGGAGTGATGTTGTGCTCCTGGAGGCTAAGGCAATTAAATATTGTCGGGAGCGATGAGTGTCCCGATCAATTTAACAAACAAATCAAAATGACTGATCCCATAGCAGATTATCTGACAAGATTGAGGAACGCCATCCATGCGGGTCACCGTGTGGTTGAGGTGCCTGCCTCAAACTTGAAAAAAGAGATCACAAAGATCCTTTTTGACCAGGGCTATATACTTAACTATAAGTTTATAGACGGTGTCAACACGCAGGGCGTGATAAAGATAGCGCTGAAATATGATCCGGTGGACCGCGTGAATGCCATCAAGGGGCTTAAGCGTGTATCGCGTCCGGGTCTTCGGCAGTATACCGGCTACAAAGATATGCCGCGAGTGCTCAACGGACTTGGTATCGCTATCCTGTCGACTTCGAAGGGTGTGATGACCAACAAGAAGGCTGCCGAGGAGAAGATCGGCGGTGAAGTGCTTTGCTATGTTTATTGATTTTAAGGGAGGACTTCAATTATGTCAAGAATAGGTAAAGCGCCGATTGAAATACCCGCCGGTGTGACGGTGACCGTCAAGGACAATGTTGTGACGGTAAAGGGTCCGAAGGGCCAGCTTGAGCAGGCTGTTAACCCTGACCTGGATGTGAAGATTGAGGATGGTCATGTGATCGTGACTCGTCCGACCGACGACAAGGAGCACCGCTCTCAGCATGGTCTGTACCGTGCTCTGATCCACAACATGGTTGTGGGTGTGTCGACGGGCTACAAGAAGGAGATGGAGCTCGTGGGTGTGGGTTACCGCGCCAGCGCCAACGGACAGGTGCTTGAGCTTTCGCTCGGATTCAGCCACGCTATCTATCTGAAGCTTCCGCCCGAGGTTAAGGTAGAGGCTAAGGCAGAGCGTAACAAGAACCCGCTCATCATCCTCGAGAGTGACGACAAGCAGCTTCTGGGTCAGGTGTGTGCCAAGATCCGTTCGCTGCGTAAGCCTGAGCCTTACAAGGGCAAGGGTATCCGCTTTGTGGGCGAGGTAATCCGCCGCAAGTCGGGCAAGTCGGCAGGAGCGAAGTAAATCAACGGGCATAAATCGACTTCATCATGAAATCCAAGATAGAAAGAAGAAATAAGATCAAGGCCCGCATCCGCGGCAGGCAGGAGGGCACGTCGGAGCGTCCGCGCATGACTGTGTTCCGCAGCAACAAGCAGATCTATGTTCAGGTCATCGATGATCTGGCCGGTAAGACTCTTGTGTCGGCTTCGTCGCGCGGGCTTGAGGCTGAGGGCACGAAGTGTGAGATCGCAGCCAAGGTTGGCGGTGAGATCGCTCGTAAGGCTCTTGAGGCCGGTATCACCACTGTAGTGTTTGACCGCAACGGCTATCTTTTCCATGGCCGAGTAAAATCGCTTGCCGACGCAGCGCGCGAAGGCGGGTTAAAATTCTGAACCGACAATGGCAAACAAGAACAATCGCGTAAAGACGACCAACGATCTCGACCTGAAGGACCGGCTTGTCGCAATCAACCGTGTGACGAAGGTGACGAAGGGTGGCCGCACATTTACTTTCGCTGCCATCGTGGTAGTAGGAAACGAGAATGGTATTGTGGGCTGGGGCCTTGGCAAAGCCAACGAGGTGCAGGCAGCTATCGCCAAGGGCGTTGAGGCTGCAAAGAAGAATCTCATCGAGGTTCCGGTGCACAAGGGTACTATCCCTCACGAGCAGGCTGCCAAGTTTGGTGGCTCACGCATCATCCTGAAGCCGGCTTCGACCGGTACCGGTGTGAAGGCCGGTGGTGCTATGCGTGCGGTGCTTGAGAGTGTGGGTATTTCTGACGTTCTTGCCAAGAGCAAGGGCTCGTCGAACCCCCACAACCTGGTGAAGGCTACTATCGCCGCTCTTGGCGAGATGCGTTCGCCGGCCCGTGTTGCGCAGCATCGCGGAGTCAGCGTCGAGAAGGTGTTTAAGGGCTGAGCCTGCGGGCGAGGTCAATGATGTTGAACAATCGAAAGAGACTCAGCGAAAATGGCAAAAATCAAGATTACCCAGACCAAGAGCCGCATCAACTGCCCTGAGGTGCAGAAGCGCACTCTGGATGCACTGGGGCTGCATAAGATGAACCACACTGTGGAGCATGAGAACACTCCGTCGGTGATGGGAATGGTCAACGTAGTGCGTCATCTGGTCAAAGTGACCGAGGCATAATCCAAAACAGTCACTATATCATGGACTTAAGTAATATTCAGCCGGCGATTGGCAGTGTGCGCACCCGCAAGCGCATCGGCCGTGGACCGGGTAGCGGCAAGGGCGGCACATCAACCCGCGGCCACAAGGGTGCTAAGTCGCGCTCTGGCTACAGCCGCAAGATCGGTTTTGAGGGCGGTCAGATGCCGCTTCAGCGCCGTCTGCCGAAGTTCGGCTTCAAGAACATCAACCGTGTGGAGTACAAGGCTGTCAATCTTGACGTGATTGATGCTCTTGCTACGGCAAACAATCTTGAGAAGATCACTGTCGGCGACATGGTGTCGGCCGGAATCATCAACAAGAAGCAGCTGGTGAAGGTGCTGGCCAACGGAGCGGTTTCGCGTGCGCTTGCGGTTGAGGCAAATGCATTCTCGGCTGCTGCTGAAAAGGCTATCGTTGACGCTGGCGGTTCAGTAACCAAACTCTAAGCGTTGACAATGGGATTCGTTAGAACTATCAAGAATATCTGGACCATCGAGGAGTTGCGCAAGCGTCTGCTTGCGACACTCCTGTTGGTGCTTGTATACCGTCTGGGTTGTTATATCGTTCTGCCGGGTATCTCGCCGAGCGATCTTGACGCTCTGTCGAAGTTTACGAGCAGCAGCGGGCTTATGCAGCTTCTCGACATGTTCTCGGGAGGAGCATTCAGCCAGGCTTCTATTTTTGCTCTCGGTATCATGCCGTATATCACGGCTTCGATCGTGATCCAGCTTCTCGGAATGGTGCTTCCGTCGTTCCAGAAGATGCAGCGCGAGGGTGAGAGCGGTCGCCAGAAGCTGAATCAGTACACTCGTTATCTGACTGTGCTTATCCTCCTGCTTCAGGGTCCGGCCTATCTGGTGAACCTGCAGGTGCAGGTGAGTCAGGCCGGTGGTGCTATCCACATGGGTTTCTGGACGATCGCTTATCTGACGATCATTCTTGCCGCCGGTTCGATGTTTATCATGTGGCTTGGTGAGAGGATCACTGACCGTGGTATCGGCAACGGTATCTCGTTCATCATTCTGGTGGGCATCATCGCGCGTCTGCCGGGAGCGATCTTCTATGAGTTCACAAGCCGTCTGCCGGGTGCTACCGGTAGCGAGGGCGGTCTTGTGATGTTTATCGTCGAGCTTCTTCTTCTCTTTGCTGTCACTGTTGGTGCTGTGCTGTTGGTGCAGGGTACGCGCAAGGTGCCTGTGCAGTATGCTAAGCGCATCGTGGGGAACCGCCAGTATGGTGGCGCCCGCCAGTATATCCCGCTGAAAGTGAATGCGGCCGGCGTGATGCCTATCATCTTCGCTCAGGCTATCATGTTCATTCCTATCACTTTGGCAGGTTTTGGCACAAATGAGGGAAGTTCGGGATTTTTCCGTACCTTTGCAGATGTGAACGGATTTTGGTATAATCTGGTTTACTTCGTGATGATTGTTGCTTTCACTTATTTCTACACGGCTATCACGGTTCGTCCGAACGACATGGCCGAGCAGCTTAAGCGCAACAATGGTTTTATTCCGGGTGTGAAGCCTGGCAAGAAGACTGCGGAGTATCTGGATCAGATCATGTCGCGTATCACTCTTCCGGGTTCGTTGTTCCTTGGCGTTGTCGCTATTCTCCCCGCTTTTGCGAGGATGTTCGGCATCAGCCAGAATTTCTCGCAGTTCTTCGGCGGCACGTCGCTGCTGATTCTGGTGGGTGTCGTTCTTGACACTCTGACTCAGATTGAGTCGCACCTGATGATGCATCACTACGACGGTCTGATGAAAGAGGGCAAGATCAAGGGCCGCACTACGGGCTCGATGGCTTACTGATTTTGACAGGAGCAGATGATTTATCTGAAAACTCCGGATGATATCGAAAAGATGCGCCGTGCTTGCGACCTTGTCAGTCGTGTGATGGGCGAGGTCGCAAAGCAGGTTGCTCCCGGTGTCACTACTCGTCATCTCGACAGTGTGGCACGGGATTTCATGCTTGCCAACGGCGGCAAGCCGGCGTGTCTGGGCTACGGTGGTTTTCCGGGCACTCTGTGCATCGAGGTAAACGAGACGGTGGTTCACGGTTTCCCGTCGGGCTATAGCTTGCGTGAGGGTGATATCGTGGGTATCGACACTGTGGTTGAGCTTGACGGTTTCAACGGTGACATGTGCTACACGTTCATGGTGGGTGATGTGGCCGAGGATGTGCGCCGGCTCTGCGTGGAGACGAAGAATTCGCTCTACAAGGGTATCGAGGCGTGCAAGCCGGGTAACCGGATCGGTGATATCAGCAACGCTGTGCAGACTTATGTGGAGCGTCGCGGCTACACTGTGGTGCGTGAGATGTGTGGTCACGGTATCGGCCGGAAGATGCATGAGGATCCTGAGGTGCCTAATTATGGTCGCCGTGGCACGGGGCCGCTCATCAAGAACGGGATGTGTCTTTGTATCGAGCCGATGATCAATCTCGGGAGCAAGAATGTGGTGATCGAGAGCGACGGCTGGACATGCCGCACGCGCGACCGCAAGCCTTCGGCTCACTATGAGCACACTCTTGCGGTGCACGACGGGGAGACCGAGGTGCTGACTACTTTTGACTATATCGCGGAGGCGCTTGGCGACAGGTTTATCTGAGTCGCGGCGTAATCAGATTATCACATAAACTACGGGCTGACAACACAGACGGCAACGGAAAGCATGGCAAAACAGACAGCAATCGAACAGGACGGCGTAATCGTCGAGGCTTTATCCAACGCAATGTTTCGCGTTGAGCTTGAGAACGGGCATCAGCTGACTGCCCACATATCGGGCAAGATGCGTATGCACTATATCAAAATCCTGCCTGGTGACCGGGTGAAGGTGGAAATGACGCCTTATGACCTGACTAAGGGCCGGATTTCGTTCCGCTACAAATAAGCGCGTGTGGGTGGCGCGTGGTGTTCCCGCAGAAGGGGGATGGCTGTGCGTCGCGTGTGGCGCGTTACTGAACAAGACAACGTCTAAATAGAGATATGAAAGTAAGAGCTTCCATCAAAAAGCGGTCGGCCGACGACAAGATCGTCCGCCGCAAAGGACGTCTTTACGTCATCAACAAGAAGAACCCCAAGAACAAGCAGCGTCAGGGCTGATCGGGGTTACCGCAAATTCCAAACTCTACAGTCAAGTTAGAAAATGGCAGTAAGAATCGTGGGAGTTGACCTCCCCCAGAACAAAAGAGGTGAAATCGCCTTGACCTATATCTTCGGTATAGGCAGAAGTGCGGCCAACAGCATTCTTGAGAAGGCCGGCGTCGACAAGGACATCAAGGTAAAGGACTGGACAGATGACCAGGCCGCCAAGGTGCGTGAAGTTATCGGCTCAGACTACAAGGTGGAGGGCGACCTCCGCAGTGAGATCCAGCTTAACATCAAGCGCCTGATGGATATCGGCTGCTACCGTGGCATCCGTCACCGTATCGGTCTGCCGGTGCGCGGTCAGAGCACTAAGAACAATGCCCGCACCCGCAAGGGCCGCAAGAAGACCGTGGCCAACAAGAAGAAGGCAACGAAGTAAATTGTAAGGTAACAATATTCTTGAGCTTATATGGCAAAGAAAACAGTCGCAGCGAAGAAGAGAAACGTGAAGGTGGGCGCCGAAGGCCAGCTGCACGTGCACTCGTCGTTCAACAACATTATCGTCTGCCTCGCCAACAGTGAGGGTCAGGTAATATCCTGGTCATCGGCAGGTAAGATGGGTTTCAGGGGTTCTAAGAAGAACACTCCCTATGCAGCTCAGATGGCAGCACAGGATTGCGCCAAGACTGCATTTGATCTGGGTCTCCGCAAAGTGAAGGCCTATGTGAAGGGTCCGGGCAACGGACGTGAGTCGGCTATCCGCACGATCCATGGATCGGGCATCGAGGTGACGGAGATCATCGATGTGACTCCGCTTCCCCACAATGGCTGCCGTCCTCCCAAGCGTCGTCGTGTGTAATTAACTCATTGCATTGGCGTCATTGCACGGCTGCCTGAGAGCAGGGTGCTGATGACGGCATGATGTGAAAGAAATCAAATCTTAAATAAGCGCAAGGATCAAGGCCGTGTTGCGACGGGCCCCGCGATGCTGACAGAAGCTACCGTCCGGGCCGGCATCACAAGACGAAAATCGATAAAGCGACACCATACTGCCAACCTCATCGACCGGAGGAACCGCCGGAGTGAATGGGCCATAATCAAGATCACCTCTCTATGGCCGCGGCTGCACTCGACGAAGCCCCGCGGGAGTTTTAAGTGGTGAAGTGTCGCGCTGACGAAAGGAATTGGAGATTTTCAGCCGGCAATCGGCATCTACCCTGACAGCGACTGTCTGTATCCCGGCAGAGGGAGAACGTGTCGCGCGGCAGATTAAATTAAGCCCAGCAGCGGCCAGACGACCTGAGCGCAAAAGATAACCGACCCAAAATGGCAAGATATACAGGACCAAAGTCCAAAATCGCCCGCAAATTCGGCGAACCGATTTTCGGAGAAGACAAAGTGCTTGCTCGCCGCAATTTCCCCCCGGGCCAGCACGGTCAGAACAAGCGTCGCAAGACGTCGGAGTATGGCGTGCAGCTTCGCGAGAAGCAGAAGGCTAAATACACCTACGGAGTGCTCGAAAAGCAGTTCCGCAACATGTTTGAGAAGGCATCCCGCATGAAGGGTATCACGGGTGAGCTTCTTCTTCAGCTCCTCGAGAGCCGTCTCGACAATGTGGTGTATCGTCTCGGTGTGGCTCCGACCCGTGCGGCAGCCCGTCAGATCGTGCTTCACAAGCACATCACTGTGAACGGTGAGGTAGTGAACATCCCGTCGTATCAGGTGAAGCCCGGCGACGTGGTGGGTGTGAGAGAAAAGTCAAAGAGCCTTGAGGTAATCGCCGACAATCTGGCTGGCTTCAACCACAGCAAGTATCCCTGGATCGAGTGGGATGAGGCAGCTAAGTCAGGCAAGTTCCTCCACGTGCCCGCACGCGAGGACATTCCCGAGAACATCAAGGAGCAGCTTATCGTCGAGCTGTACTCTAAGTAATAATCTCACAAATTCCCTCTCAATGGCTATTTTAGCATTCCAAAAACCCGACAAGGTTCTGATGCTGGAGTCTAATGACTTCTTCGGCAAGTTTGAATTCAAGCCGTTGGAGCCGGGCTACGGCATTACTGTGGGCAACGCGCTTCGTCGCGTTCTGCTCTCGGCTTTGGAGGGATATGCCATTGCTTCGATCAAGATCGACGGTGTCAAGCATGAGTTTGACACTATTCCGGGTGTCAAGGAGGATGTGACCAACATCATCCTGAACCTGAAGAAGGTCGACTTGAAGCATACAACCGAGGGCGTCGACACAGAGAAGGTGGTTATCCCTGTCTCGGGCGAGGTGTTTAAGGCCGGTGATATAGGCAAGGTGCTTACCGGATTTGAGGTTCTCAATCCTGATCTGGTAATCTGTCATCTTGATCCTTCGGCTTCGTTTAACATCGAGCTTACGGTGAACAAGGGTCGCGGCTGGGTTCCGGCCGACGAGAATGCGGAGGGTATCGATGATATCCACGTGATCGCCATCGACTCGATCTACACGCCGATCAAGAACGTGAAGTACACGGTTGAGAATTTCCGTGTCGATCAGAAGACCGACTATGAGAAGCTTCTCCTCGAGATCACTACCGACGGCTCCATCCACCCGAAGGATGCCCTGAAGGAGGCAGCCAAGGTGCTGATCTATCACTTCATGCTCTTCTCTGACGAGAAGATCACTCTGGAAGCTCCGGAGACTGAGACCAACGAGGAGTTTGATGAGGAGGTGCTGAGAATGCGTCAGCTCCTCAAGTCGAAGCTCGTCGACATGGATCTGTCGGTGCGTGCGCTCAACTGCTTGAAGAGCGCCGAGGTGGAGACTCTTGGCGAACTGGTTGTCTTCAACAAGAACGATTTGTTGAAGTTCCGCAATTTCGGCAAGAAGTCGCTCACCGAGCTTGACGATCTTCTCAACCGTCTGAACCTCTCGTTCGGGATGGATATCTCAAAGTACAAACTTGACAAAGAGTAAAACACAGCGATGCGACACAATAAGAATTTCAATCACCTCAGCCGCAAGAAGGCTCATCGCGATGCGCTCTTGGCCAACATGACCATTGCTCTCATCGAGCGCAAGCGCATTTTCACCACGCTGGCCAAGGCCAAGGCTCTCCGCATGTATGCCGAGCCCCTGATCAACCGGGCTAAGGAGGACACGATGGCCAATCGCCGCCATGTGTTCAGCCACCTCCAGAACAAGTATGCCGTCACAGAGCTTTTCCGCGAGATCGCCGAGAAGATCGCTGACCGTCCGGGTGGTTACACACGTATCCTCAAGACTGGTAACCGTCTTGGCGACAACGCCCAGATGGCAATGATCGAGCTTGTGGACTACAACGAGAACATGCTCAAGGATGCTGCTCCCGCCAAGAAGACCCGCACCCGCCGCTCACGTCGCGGCAGCGGCTCTCAGGCTGCTCCTGCCGCCGAGGCACCTGCAACCGAGGCTCCCGCAGCTGAAGCTCCTGCTGCTGAATAATCAGGGTAAGAGCTATAAAGACAGTGAAGGCCGTCGAGATCCCGAGTGGATCAAGACGGCCTTTGCCGTTTTGAGGGATGAGAGATTTCGGAGAGCTCGGAGCACTCGGAGAGCTCGGATAAATCGGCGGTGGAGGACTCGGAGAGCGCTGAGATCTCGGAGATCTCGGAGAACCGTGCAGGGAGTGGAGAGATCGTGGAGGGTGGGATGTGGGTCAGTGGTTCCAGTCGTATTCTGAGTGGAGGTTGTCGGGGATTTCGGTGACGCTGATTTCCTTAAAGAGCATTGCGCCACAGTCGACTGTAAGGTAGGAGGCAATCCAACTGTCGGTGGGATAATCTTTGTACTGGCAAACCCGGTTGTCGGTCTCGCCATCGAGATAGCCGATTTGTGTGCCGCAATCTTCTTTGGTGACTGCACAAAAGGGCACGTATGTCCTGCCGTCCCATGAAATGGACATATATCGGTCGCCTGCGGTGGTGGGCATGTCAATTAGATTTTTGTTTTTTACACAGGCACATAACATTATGGAAATAATGCCATACAGGAAAAATTTATAATAGAGTTGCCGGTTCATGGCCAAAAAAATAAAATGCTGGTGGAATGAATATGGTGGAGGAATGAGTATTGGGAGAACTCGGAGGGCTCGGAGAAATCGGGGGAGAGAGCTCGGAGGACTCGGCGGGCGCGGAGATCTCGGAGCACCGTGGAAGGGGTCGGAGGGAGTGGGGTTGGCGGGAGCGAGAGGGGTAGTTCAGCGGGTGGGGGTGTGGCGCAGGGCGAAGTGGCGGCGCATGAGGTGGTCGAGGGTGAGGAGGATGAGTGAGGCTACGAGGAGCATGATGATGAGGGGGGAGGCCAAGATGCTCTCGACAAGCGCAAATGACTCGATGAGTGTGCTGATAATGGGGAGGGTGATGGTGAAGCGGATGCCGACGAAGCTGAATAGAACGACGGCGGCGGCTACCATGAGGAGGCTGACAAATGAGATGAGGATGAGCCCGCGGACGTAGGCGCGACGCTCGGCGACGCGGTTGATCTCGGTCATTGTATCGGCGATGAAGTCGACGGGAAGCGGGAAGCGTGCGTTGTAGCGCATGAGTGCCTGCTGCAACTGGGGTGAGAGGTTTTTATTGTCTGATTTCATCGGAAATGATTTTTTGCAGTTTTTTGCGTGTACGGAACAGGCGTGTCTTGGCGTTTGTCTCGGTAATGGACATTATGAACGCTATTTCGGCAAGCGATTTTCCGTCGAGATAGAAGAGTGAGATGAGTGTGCGCTCGTCGGGGTGGAGCAGGTCGAGTGCCTGATAGAGCATCTCGACGGTGGG
>CAYSKE010000013.1:17912-21398 GCA_964431465.1 uncultured Muribaculaceae bacterium
GGTGCTGTCGGCTATGCTGTCCCAGAACCGGTCGTCGCCGGCGGCGCAGTCGGGTGCCGGAGGGCGGCGCAGTCGGCTGACAACCATGTTGTAGCTGATGCGGAAGAGCCACGTGGAGAATGAGGAGCCGCCCTTGAATGATGAGAGGGAACTGAAGACTTTGATGAAGATCTCCTGCGTGGTGTCGGCCGCATCGTCGCCGTCGCCCATCATGCCGGCGACCAAGGCGTAGACACGTGGCGCATATCGCTCCATGATTGAGGCGAAGGCGCGGGTGTCGCCCCGGAGGACGTCGGCGATAATGGTCTGGTCGGAAGCTGCGGTTGTCATTGCATATCTTTTGACGCCGTGGGGATGGAAAGGTTACAGTTTCGGGGCGGATTTTTTTTGTGATTTTTTTCTTGCAACGGCTGTAACCTTTGCGGCAGGGTGGCGTCTAAAGGGATGAACGGGCAGAAAACCGACCACGTGGTTGCCCCGCGACATGAGTGCAAATTACAAATAAAAAACAATAAAACTACAAGATTATGATGGATTTTATCACTATTCCGGCAGTGCTGACTGTGATCGGCTATTTTATCTACAAGCTGTTTGAGCTCTTTGTGTGCAAGAAGGAGCGCCTCTACATGATCGAGCATGCAAAGGATTTTTCGGTCAACGGTATCGACGGTAAGTTCTATAATCAGCTGGGGCTGAACCTGTCGTTCTCGGCTCTGAAATGGGGGGCGTTTATCCTCGGCATCGGTCTGGGGCTGATTGTGGCGTACTTCATCAATATCAACACTACCGGAGCTATACGCTCATATGAGGTGTGGCAACGTAACGAAATGATGGGTGTGATCTACGGTGGTTGCACGCTTCTTTTCGGCGGTCTCGGGCTTGTGGCTGCATTTATTACCGAGATCAAACTCAAGAACAAGAAACTGAGCGAATGAGGTGCATCTGATATGATCCCCGGAGGCTTCCGCGCACATAGAGGAGTCTCCGGGGATTGTCGTGTGGTGGGGAGGGAAATGAGTGTATAAGGTTTTTAAGCCTGGGGGATAAAAATTAGGGTGTTATATTTTGTCGGTAAGGTAAAAAGGAATAAATTTGTAATGTTTGACTGCGGGAATGTCTCGCAGGACTACCGTCAGGGGAGTCGCTCATGACCGGGCTGCAGACCATGAACACTTAAACAAGGAATAAAAATTCAGCTATACAGTGATGGAGAAAACCAGCGTAAAATCGCTTGATAAGGTTGTCGTAAGATTTTCGGGCGACTCGGGCGATGGTATGCAGCTGGCTGGAAACATCTTCACAAATGTTTCGGCCGGTCTTGGCAACTCAGTTTCTACTTTTCCGGATTATCCTGCCGACATGCGTGCGCCGCAAGGCTCACTGAGCGGTGTGTCGGCGTTTCAGGTGAGCGTGGGTCGCGGAGTGCACACTCCGGGCGATGAGTGCGATGTGCTTGTGGCTATGAACCCCGCGGCGCTGAAGCGCAATGTGCAGTTCCTGAAGCCGGGTGGAGTCATCATCATCGACACGGACACGTTCAACGCCGATGGGCTGAGCAAAGCGCAGTATGCCACGGATGATGCTATAAAGGAACTCGGCATCACGGCTCAGGTGGTCGAGGCTCCCATCACGTCGCAGACCAAGGAGGCTCTGGCCGACTCGGGTCTCGACAACAAGGCTATGCTGAAGTGCCGCAATATTTTTGCTTTAGGACTGGTGTGCTGGTTGTTTGACCGCCCGCTCGAGGGGGCACTTCATCTGCTGAAGAATAAGTTTGCAAAGAAACCTGCCGTGTTTGAGGCTAATGCCAAGGTGATCGAGGCGGGTTATAATTTCGGACACAATGTGCATGCTTCGGTGTCGACCTACCGCGTGGAGACCGAGAGCATCGTGCCGGGTGTCTATACCGACATAAACGGCAACACGGCTACTGCGTGGGGCCTGATCATGGCTTCGGAGAAATCGGGTCGTCCGCTTTTTCTCGGCAGCTATCCTATCACTCCGGCTACCGACATACTGCATGAGCTTGCAAAGCGCAAGGACTTGGGCGTGAAGGCTTGCCAGATGGAGGATGAGATCGCGGGCGTATGCTCGGCGATAGGCGCGTCGTTTGCCGGCAATCTTGCCGTGACGTCGACTTCGGGGCCGGGTCTGGCACTGAAGAGCGAGGGAATCGGTCTTGCCGTGATGGCTGAGTTGCCTCTGGTGGTGATCGACGTGCAGCGTAGCGGCCCTTCGACGGGTCTGCCCACCAAGACTGAACAGACCGACCTGATGCAGGCTCTCTACGGCCGCAACGGTGAGTCGCCGCTGGCAGTGATGGCTGCTTTGTCGCCCACCGACTGCTTCACGATGGCTTTTGAGGCGTGCCGCGTGGCAGTGGAGCACATGACTCCGGTGATTCTGCTCACCGATGCGTTTATCGGCAACGGCTCGTCGGCATGGCGCGTGCCTGAGGCTGAGGATTATCCTGAAATCAAGGTGAAATATGTGCCGGAGGAGCTTCACGACGGCTGGAAACCATATATGCGCGACGAGAAGACTCTTGCGCGCTACTGGGCTATCCCGGGCACCGAGGGGCTGATGCACCGCATAGGTGGATTGGAAAAGGACTCGGTGACGAGCGCTATCTCCAATGATCCGGTGAACCACGAGCGCATGGTGACGCTGCGCCGCGAGAAGATCGAGCGTATCGCCGACAATATCCCGGCGCAGGAGGTGCATTGCGATGAGAATGCCGAGACTCTGCTCGTGGGGTGGGGCGGTACTTACGGCCACCTCTACACGGCTGCCGAGGAGCTCTGCAACGAGGGAACGCCGGTGGCGTTCACGCAGTTCAAGTACATTAACCCGCTTCCGGCTAACACCGGCGAAATCCTGCGCCGCTACAAGAAGGTGATCGTGGCCGAGCTCAACACGGGCATGTTTGCCGACTATCTGCAGGCTAAGTTCCCCGACGTGAATATCTCGCGCATCAATAAGATTCAGGGGCAGCCGTTCATGGTGAAGGAGATTGTCGACGGGGTGAAGGAAATCGTAAAATAAAAGCAGAAGAGTCTTTTCATAAATCATGGAAGATCTGAAATATATACCGGCAAATTACAAGAGCGACCAGCCTGTGCGCTGGTGCCCGGGCTGCGGCGACCATGCGGTGCTCAATGTGTTGCACAAGGCCATGGCCTCGCTTGGTGTGGCTCCCCACATGACGGCGGTCATCTCGGGTATCGGTTGCAGCTCGCGTCTGCCTTACTACATGAACACCTACGGCTTCCACACGATCCACGGGCGCTCGGCTGCGATCGCCACCGGCTTCAAGGTGGCCAATCCCGAGATGACGGTGTGGCAGGTGTCGGGCGACGGTGATGGTCTGGCTATCGGCGGTAATCATTTTATCCATGCTGTGCGCCGCAACGTGGACATCAACATGATTCTTTTCAACAACAAGATCTACGGCCTGACCAAAGGGCAGTATTCGCCGACGTCGGA
>CAYSKE010000014.1:0-21327 GCA_964431465.1 uncultured Muribaculaceae bacterium
AAGAATGGCGATTTAGTGTAGTGGTCTAGCACGCCGCCCTCTCACGGCGGAAACCCGGGTTCGAGTCCCGGATTCGCTACAAAGGAGTTATCTTAGGGTAGCTCCTTTTTTCTTATTTCCCTTTGTAGTGAAGAAAGAGCTGCTTGCACTCATATCGTAGCCGAACCTATGCCCCGTCTCGCGATCCGCCTCAAAGCCATGCTTGCCGATCTTCCCCTAATGAAATAGCCATCAGAGAGACTTTCTTATCGTCGTCAAACTTTAGAACACAAAGTTATGCGACTTTGCCGGTTTCTATTTCAGATTTTAGGAATTGATAGATATAAACAGCCCCTTGATAATAGAGACCGCAATCGGGGTCATTTAGCTTGGCGAAAGTGGCAGATGAATAAAGTTCGTCAAGTGTTCGCCGTATGTCCCACCCATATTCTGCCATAAGCATCTCTACCAGTTCGGCAGTCAAGCATTCGATTTGGAACTGTACGTCCTGTGTCATAATTTGATCCGTTTTAATAGTTCAACTGCGCGAGGGGTACCAAAGAAGTATTGCACGGCATGGTCTCCTTTGAATTTCAATTCCTCCACGAGTGCGGCTGCCGTTAGATAGCCCATGATGTAGCGACGGATCTGAACGCCAACTGTATCATCCGCAATCGGACCGATAACAATATCAAAAGGATGTGCCGGAATGTCGGAATTGTTTTTGCGGTTCATTACTACAAATTCAGCCCATTCCTCAGAATAATCAGGAAATATTTTTATATTTAATCCAGACTCTTTAGCCGCACTTTCATCAAACTCAAAGCAGGACAACGTAGGTTGACCATCGTTTAATATTCTTGTTGTTCTGATGGCCATTGTCATGGCTTGGTCGGGATTAAAATTAAGATAAAATCCTTGTCCGAAATCCTTACCTCGCTTACTGCGTGAAAGGTCGATCTGTTCAATGACTACGTTTGAGCCGTGATAGAGGCGTATCATATCTTTCCTCCTTCCCGTTGGCAAATAATCTGGAGGTCGGAAACGGCATCGTCGATTGATAGCGTATGTTCGGCGACATAGCAGTCAAGAAGGAAATCTATGCCGGTGAAACGGCGCAGATATGCGTAAGCCTGTGGGTTGGAGAGTCCATATCTCTGCGCGAACGCTCCGACACAAGCCACCACATATTCTATTCTATCAAGTATTTCTTTTCTGTCCATGATTATGTTCTCAGCTATTTTTCGCTATATGCGAAGATAATGGTTTTTATGGGATTTCGGTAGATTTGGGGTGAGAAATTGGGTGAGTAGGAGGTGAAAAGAGTGGCTGCAAAACATTCAATATCCACTCCAAAAGGATATTGAGGTCAGATTTGTTTGTCGATCGTTTAATCAATAGACTTTGAGATGTAGATGCAATTCCTTTGGATTTTGTCTGATTTCCGTACTTTATTCCTTTGGATTTTTTCAAAACATTGACTACCTGTGCCGCTTCCGGATTAGAATTCTAATTTCATATCTGGATGGCAGACTTATGCTATTAATTTGCAATTACATAGTGAAAAGGTGATGAAAATAGCCGGGGCGTTGGGTGGCAACGCTCCGGCTACATGATAGCAAACTACGGGATTTTCCACGAAGTGAGTGGAATCCTTGAAGCTGATTATTCTTCCTGTTCCTCGGGGTTGTGGGCGTCGGCGGGGAGGGTGCGGTGGAGGAGCAGCCAGCCGAGGAAGCCTGCGAGGAGCGAACCGATGACGATGCCGAGTTTGGCGTGACTGAGCAGCTCAAGCTGTTCGGGCGAGCCGCCGCCAAACGAGAGGTTGGCGATAAAGAGCGATACTGTGAAGCCGATACCGCCGAGCATGGCGATGGCAAACATCATCTTCCAGTTGGTGCCTTCGGGCATGGGGGCGAGCTTGAATTTCACCGTGAGCCACGAGAAGACAAATATACCGAGCAGCTTGCCGAGCACCAGAGCGCAGATGATGGCGATGCTTATTCCCTCGAAGATCGACGAGGCAGGAGTGTCGAGCAGATAGATGCCGGCGTTGGCAAAGGCGAAGAGAGGGAGAATGATGTAGTTGACAGTGGAGTGCAGCGAGTCCTCGAGCTCCTGCAGGGGGGAGATGACCTTGTCGGAGGCCGATTCGATCTGCTTCAGCCAGTTCATCTGATCTTTGCTGAGGATGCTCCGGCGGTTGAGCTTTTCATCATCTTCGGCATTGAATTTACGCATCTGGGCGCGTATGGTCTTGATGTATTTCTTTGGGGCGAACACCGGTTTGGCGGGTATGCAGAATGCCACGAGCACGCCGGCGATGGTGGGGTGTATGCCCGAGTTGAGGAAGAGGAACCACACCACGGCTCCGATGCCGAGGTAGAACCAGTTGTTCTGAATGCGCATCACCGAACCAAGCAGAAGCACGCCGAGCAGCAGGAACGCCACGATAAGGAGCATCCCCTCGATGTGGGAGGAGTAGAAGAGGGCGATGACGATGATGCCACCTATGTCGTCGACCACGGCGAGAGTGGTGAGGAATATCTTGAGCGAAAGCGGCACTCGTTTGCCGAGCATCGACAGCACGCCGAGCGAGAAGGCTATGTCGGTCGCCATAGGGATGGCAGCGCCGCCTGAATAGGGAGTGCCGTGGGCAAACATGAAGTAGATGATCACCGGGAAGAGCATACCGCCGATAGCGGCGATGATGGGCAGAAGCGCTTGCTTGAACGACGAGAGTTCGCCCACAAGTATCTCACGCTTGATTTCGAGACCGATGGAGAAGAAGAATATCGCCATGAGCGCGTCGTTGATGAAGTCTAGCATCGACATGGCGTGACCCGAATGGCTGAAGATGTTGAACTGACCCACCTGCAGGGCTATCTTCTGTTCCCAGAAGTTGAAATAGTGCTGGTTGAATCCCGGGCTGTTGGCGATGATCAGGGCGAGCACCGTGACGGCGATAAGCACATTGCCCCCCGAGGCATGACGTTTCAGCGAAAGGCGTGCGGTATAGAACACGCTGTGGTGCTTAGGCTCTCCCTCATGAGCCGATGGCAGCGGATGCTGCAGTGAAGCTGTTGATGACGTGGCGTTTTCCATATTCTTATGATGAAAAATTCAGTTTGGAAGTTATTGTTATAACAAATTTTCCTGTGGATTTGCTCATGGAAAGGAATGTCATTATATTTGAATCCTGAAACTATATACTGCATTTAATACTATATCTACAGTCTACAGGGTCGTGTTTGCATCGTATATGGCACGCAGGATGAGTCTGATCCGGTCTGACCGCCGAAGTATGGTCGGGTCGGTGGTTGCCGTCGCCGGCGTAGCTCTTGCTGTCTGCACGATGTTGCTCACCGTCGCGGTGTCGAGGGGATTCAGCCGTGAGGTCACGGCGCGTCTGCTCGCTTTCGAGGCGCCGCTGTCGGTCTCTGCGCCACTGTCGCAGGAGGGGGGGATGGTAGCCGTCACCCCTCGGCTGAGTGAGGTGATTGCCGGTGTGTGTCCCGCTGCCGAGTCGGCCGCAGTGTGGCAGACTCCCGCCATGCTGAAATCGCCCGACGGTTTCGACGGTCTGATTCTGAAAAATCTTACAGGAAGCGGGCATCGCTCCTTTATAGGTCGATCGCTTCTCAGGGGGAAAATTCCTGATGGGAAAGGTGAACTGCTGCTGTCGGCGGAGACTGCCGGAGTGCTTGGTGTCGACACCGCCGATCGCGTGGATATCGCCCTTTTTGTGGATGATGCGGTGAAGATGCGCCGTGCCACGGTTACCGGCATCTACGATACGCATTTTGTGGATTATGACGGGAATATCGCTTTTATAGATTCGGCCACTCTCATCGGTGCGCTCAACGCTGCCGGCGGCACTCTGGCATCACGCCTTGAGATATATGCCGATGACGCGGTGGGCGATCTCCCCGAGCTTGCCCGCTCGCTGCAGCATGTCATAAGCAAAGCCAACTTCAACGGCGAGCTGCCGGCTTATTACCGTGTTGACAACTTTACCGACACAGCCGCTCCTTATTTAAGCTGGCTCGCGCTGCTCGATGTGAATGTGCTTGTGATCATCGGGTTGATGGCATTCATTGCCGCGTTCACCCTCACCTCGTCGATGATCGTGCTTGTGCTTGAGCGGGTGAAGGAGATAGGTGTGCTCAAGGCGCTCGGAGCGTCGGGCGGGCAGATTCAGTCGGTGTTCATGATGCTCGGAATGCGGCTGCTGCTGTGGGGCGTGGCTATCGCCGATGTGCTGTCGCTCACGATTATATGGGTGCAGCGGCATTTCCATCTGCTGCCGCTTGATCCGCAGAACTATTATCTTGACTACGTCCCGGCCGAGATGACATGGCTGATGTTTATTATAGTCAATGTCGCCGCTCTGGCGCTTGGCGCTCTCACGATGCTCGTGCCGGTGAAGATCATCGCCGGCGTGCGCCCCGTGCAGGCTATAGCTTATGAATAACATTTTACAAAAACGAGAAATGAACGACAGAAACCTGAAAGTTAGTGTTGTCGGTACCGGCAAGATTGTCAAGGAGGTGTTGCCGCTCATCACGCGTCGCGAGATGCGTTACACCGTCACTTCGATCTATGCCCACAGCAATGTCGATAATGCCCGTGCGCTTGCCCGGGAGTTTGACATCCCTGCGGTCTACACCGACTATGACCGCCTGTTGCAGGAAGATGATGCCGATTTCATATACATTGCCAACATCAACACCGCCCACTACGGCTTTGCGCTTAAAGCGCTCGAGCGCGGACGCAATGTGATTGTTGAGAAACCGCTGTGCATCAGCTTTGACGATGCCAGCCGCCTCATCACTCTCGCCGCCGAGAAGCATCTCTACTTCTTTGAAGCCGTGTCGCTGCTCTATAACCCCGTTTTCAGCCTTATAGCCGATGTGCTTCCTGAAATCGGAGAGATCTCCATGGTCACGTCCAACTATAGCCAGCTCTCGAGCCGCTACGCCATGTACTGCGACCATGTCATCGCGCCGGCATTTGATCCCGGGCTTGCGGGGGGCGCGCTCATGGATCTGAATGTCTATAACATTAACTTCGCGATAGGGCTGTTCGGAGCACCCGTTTCCGCCTCCTATTTCCAGCGTCGGGGTTACAACGGTGTCGACCTTTCGGGTGTGGCGGTGCTGCAATATCCCGCTTTCCCGGTAGTGTGCTGTGCAGCCAAAGATTCCGATGCCCCGTCGGGAGCCGTGATTCAAGGCGACAAAGGCTATATCGAGATCAAGTCGCCGGTGAGTGTGCTCACCCGTGCCGAAGTTCATATCGGAGGGAAGCCGACGGCCACATTTGCCGTCGAGCCCGACTCCCACCGGCTTGAACATGAGTTCAAGAGCTTCCGGCAGATTTATCTCGCCGGTAATTATGACGCAATGAGAGCCAAATGCCGCATCTCGCTTGACGTGATGCGCGTGATGTCGGAGCTTAGAAAATAACAAGTGACATAAAAAATGGAAAAGTCACCTCTTTTTTCGGTTATAACCATCTGCTATAATTCAGCTTCAACAATAGGTCCGACGCTTGAGAGCGTGAAAGCGCAGACCTTTACCGATTTCGAGTACATCGTGCAGGACGGACTCTCGACCGACGGCACTGTGGCTATGGTCGAGAAGGCCGCCATCCCGCAGCTTCACCTTGTGAGCGAGCGCGACGCCGGCATCTACGACGCGATGAACCGCGCTCTCGGCCGCGCGAAGGGTGTTTATGTCATTTTCCTTAATGCCGGCGACGCTTTTCACAGCAACGACGTCCTTTCACGCCTCGCCGCTGTGGCTGAGCGGGAGGATTACCCCGGCATCATCTACGGGCAGACGATCCTCGTCGACAGTAAAAGAAAATACGTTGGGCCGCGACACCTCACCGCACCCCCAAAATTGCAGCTCGATGACTTCTCCCACGGCATGGTCGTGTGTCATCAGGCATTTGTGCCGCTGCGGCGCATTACCGGTCTCTACAACGTCGATTTCCATTTTTCGGCCGACTACGAGTGGTGCATAAAGTGCCTGCAACATTCTCGGCACAATATCTATGTTGGTGATGAGCCGCTTATCGAGTATCTCAAGGAAGGTGCCACTACACGCAACCGTCGCCGCTCGCTCATTGAGCGATGGCAGATCATGTCCATGTATTTCGGCCTATGGACAACCCTGTGCCGCCATGTCTCGTTTGTGGCGCGCGCTATAAAAAGAAGATCGTTATGATACAACTGAATACAACATTTTTCATCCCGATAGATCAGCTTGACGCCGCTTCGCGCTGGCTGGCCGACAACTATGTGGAAACCCTGAAGCACGCCGCCATCGGCGGCAATGTGATGCTCGGCCGCTTGCTCACGGCGGTAGAGGAGGATCACATCGGTCTCACCGTCACGGCACGGTTCACCGGCGAAGCCGATGCCGAGGCATGGGATGCTTCGTCGGGTGTGGCTTTGCGTCAGGATATGGCAAAAGATCTCCGCATAGGCCAGCTGCTGCATTTCAATTCCATGATCGAAATTATTACCGGTTGAATGGCTGACGCAGAAAACTGGGATAGGGTAGTGCTTGGGATCGACCCGGGTACCAACGTCATGGGCTACGGTGTGATCGGCATAAAAGGGAAAAAGCCTCACATGCTGGCGATGGGGGTGCTGACGCTGGGACGAATCGAGTCACACTACATGAAGCTGCACCGCATCTATGAGCGCGTGCAGGGGCTTGTCGAGCAGTATCTTCCCGATGAGTTTGCGATCGAGGCCCCCTTCTATGGCAAAAATGTGCAGTCGATGCTGAAACTCGGTCGCGCCCAGGGTGTAGCGATGGCTGCCGCCCTCTCCCGCGATGTACCTATCTTTGAGTATGAACCCCGAAAGGTGAAGATGGCAATAACCGGCAACGGTGGCGCAAGCAAGGAGCAGGTGCGTGAGATGCTCGTGAGAATCCTCTCGATCGACCGCAACGCGCTTCTGCCGGAACTCGACTCGACCGATGCGCTCGCCGTAGGGCTCTGTCATTTCTATGAAAGCTCGCGCCCCATCCCCTCGGGAGGCTCGAAATCCTGGAAGGACTTTATTGCAAGTCACCCTGAACGTGTGAAATGATTATTGTTGCGCCCGATAAATTCAAGGGAACACTCACTGCCGATGAAGCAGCCGCGGCTATTGCCTCGCAGATGCTTCCTTCGGCTGCCGTCAGCCTTTGGCCGATGGCCGACGGAGGGGAGGGGACTGCCGCAACAATAGCCCGGCATCTGGGGCTTGCTCGCCGTTCACTCAGCGGCAAAGATGCTTTGCTTGCACCGCGCGAGGTGGAGTATTTCACCGATGGAGAGGTGGCCTATATCGACAGTGCGTCCACCATCGGGCTTCAGTACCTCCGCGACAAGGGTGTTCACTATGACCCATGGAAAGCATCATCCCGCGCGCTTGGTGAAGCGGTCGCATCCCTGTTTGCCTTGAGGCACAGGAAAGTCGTTGTAGGCATTGGCGGCACAGCATGTTGTGACGGAGGCGAGGGCTTGCTGAAAGCTCTACCCGCGCTCCCGCAGGATTGTAGCATCGAGTTTCTTGCCGACGTGGATGTGCCGCTTCTCCCGGTCGAGCCGGGTGGGCTGAGTGCCCTCACTTTTATGCGTCAGAAGGGCTTTAGTATGGATGATGAGCCGGTTATGGCCGGGCGACTGACGCGTTTGTTTAACGCCACAGGAGGTAGAAATGACTGGCCTTTTGCCGGAAGTGGCTCAGGCATAGGATATGCTCTCACGCTTCTTAGCGCGCGCGGCATGAGCGGAGCGAGGTATCTGCTTGACATGTATCTGGAGTCATGCTCTGATGCTGACGACATCACGATGTTTGTGACCGGAGAGGGGCGTTTCGATTGCCAGTCGCTCGCCGGTAAGGTCAGCGGAGCGGTGATAGAGGAGGCGCAGAGTCGTGGCGTGCCCTGTGTTGTGGTCGCCGGTTCGGTTGATTACACCGCTCTTTCGATACCCGCCGGAGTGACGGTAATTGACCTTTCGGCCGATGAGGCTACCGGATTTATCCCCGACGCTGCCGCGACTCTCAGCCGCATGCGCCGCTGCCGCCCGCAGTTGTGCCTGCCCGGTATCTAACTTTTTCATGGGCGTAGGTGTTAAATCTTATGAAAGGGAATAAATGACGCTTACGCAATGAACGATAAAAAGACCATAGTCCGTCAGATCTGGCAGGAGTGTTTCCGCGACACCCCGCAATGGATGGATATGTTTTTCTCAAAGGTATATGATGATGACGACGCGCTTGTGCTGGAGTATAATAATAAACCGGTAAGTTCGCTTCTTCTTCAGAAATACATGATGGCCTATCATGGCGAGGAAATACCGATGGGCTATATCTCAGGCGCGGCCACAAGGCGTCAGGAGCGTGGACGCGGCCACATGTCAGGGCTGCTGAAGATTGCGTTGCGTCAGGCGCGGCATCGTGGCGATATGCTTGTGTCGCTCATCCCGGCTTCCCGCCGTCTGTTCTTTTTCTACGACCGGCTGGGCTTCTCCACAGTCTTCTATATCAAGGAGGATCGTTACACATCCCTTCACCATTTTTCACCCAAGGAGAAATACTGTCGCATCACCGATATTGATGCCGATAAGGTATATGATTTTTTTAGCCGCAGTGAGGCGCAGCGCGACGGTGCGGTGCTTCATTCTCGACGCGACTTCACCAATATCTTGGAGGATAATAGGCTTGACGGGGGAGAGGTGATTGCGCTCAGCCGTGAGGGAAGCGATGAAATTGTTGCGCTCGGCATTGCGGTGGTCGACGACAGCGAGCCGCGTGTGGTTGTCAGAGACATGTTTGCCATCAACGATGACGCTGCCGAGGGCTTGCTCGACCGTTTCCGGGAAATCTATCCCGATTACCCCTTCACTGTCATTCGCCCCGTCACTCCCGGCGCGCGTCCCATCGAGTCGCGTGCCATGACCCGCATTGTCAATGTAGGCGCGCTCCTCGGCGTGCTTGCCCGGCGCGACCCGTCGCTGAAAATCGTGGTGAAAGTGAGAGACGCAATCATTCCCGACAACGACAGGACTTTCATTGTGGATTCAGGCAATGTCTCTGCTGTGACCCGCTACGACGGTCACACCGACCTCGACGTGACCGTGCAGACTCTTGCATCGATCCTGTTCAGCACTCCCCGTGTCGGCGACGTGTTCGGTTTACCAGCCGTGCGCCCCTTTATGGCGCTTATGCTGGAGTGATCAGTTCAGTTCCACAACCGTGATTCCTGCGCCGCCGAAGCGCACATCCTCGTCAAAAGCCCGTGCTACACCCGGCACACTGCTCAGATACTCCCTTATAGCCTGCCTCAGCGCCCCGGTGCCCGTTCCGTGAAGTATCCTCACACGTTGCGCGCCAAACTGTATCGCGTCATCAATGAAATATGTCACGGCCTGCAGCCCCTCGTCGACGCGCATACCCCTTATATCGATTTCCTGCTTGAACTGAAGCCGCTTCTCGCGCATTGCGTCGGCTGTGTCGCGCGACACAAATGATGCAGCCTTATCCGCCGCGCTCTTCTCTTTAGCCTGAGTGTGGCGCAGCCGGTCGAGAGCAATGGTCGTTTTCAGTATGCCGAACGTCACGGTCGCTTTGTTGCCCGAAATCTCCGTTACGCGCCCCGGAGTCGACTGCCCTTCCATTTTCACCATATCGCCCACCTCGATTTTCTTTGTCGGGGCGGTTGCCGGTTTGCTGTCGGGGCGCTGCTTCTTGTTGCGCGTTTTTTTCTTCAGTTCCTTGGGGAGCGACTCGTCGGGAGTGAGGGCGTTCACGCTCTTTTTTGTCTCCTCAAGTTTGCGGCGTGCCTCAAGCGTGGCGTTGCGCTCGGCCTGAGCCTGCTTTATGTCGCGTATGGTGCGCTCGATGGCGGCGTTGCTCCCCTGAAGTATCTTTTTAGCCTCCTCCTGTGCCTCCGAGATTATCTCACGCCGTTTCGACCGCAGCTGGTCAGCCTCCGTCTCATAGCGTTCGATAGCCTGCTCGATGCGCTTCTCCTTCTGGCGTATGTCCATGCGCTTGTTCTCCCAATATTTGCGGTCGCGGGCTATGTCGAGCAGATAGCGGTCCATATTCACGTAATCGCTTCCCACTATCTCGCGCGCACGGTCGATCACATTCTGCGGCAGACCCGTCTGTCGCGCGATCTCGAGGGCAAACGAGCTCCCCGGCTGACCCACCGACAGGCGGAACAGCGGTTTCATTAGATGCCGGTCATAGAGCATCGAGCCATTGACGAGACCGGGAGTGTCCTCGGCAAAATGCTTCAGATTCTGATAGTGGGTGGTGATCACGCCCCACACCTTCTTCCGGTTCAGTTCGTCGAGTATCGCTTGGGCGATCGCGCCACCTATCTGCGGCTCGGTGCCGCCGCCAAACTCGTCGACAAGCACAAGCGCTCGGTCGCTCCCTCCGGTAAGCACCCGCTTCATGTTGCGCAGATGCGAGCTGTAGGTCGACAGGTCGTTCTCTATCGACTGGTCATCGCCTATGTCGATGAAAATGCTCTCGAAAATGCCTATATGTGAATTTGACCACACGCATGGCAGAATGCCGCATTGAGCCATATATTGCGTGATTCCGGCTGTCTTCAGGCATATCGACTTGCCACCGGCGTTAGGGCCTGAAATCACTAATATGCGGTCACCCTTCGGCAGAACTATGTCGAGCGGAACAATGTCGCGTCCCTGCCGGCGGAGCGACAGCAGTAGCTCGGGATGCCGCGCGCCATACCATTCGATCACGGGGCGGTCATGCACCGTCGGCATTGTCGCCTCGGTGTCCTTTGCAAACAATGCCTTGGCTCTTGTGAAGTCAAGCCTTGTCAGCACATCCACATTTATCTCTATCGTGTCGGCAGCCGGACGCAGCTCGTCGGTGAGTTGCGCCAGGATGCGCGCAATCTCCCTCCGCTCGTCAAGCTGCAGCTGTCGCAGACGGTTGTTGGCTTCAACCACCTCGGCGGGTTCGATATATATTGTTTTGCCGGTCGCCGACTCGTCGTGGACGATTCCCGGAATCTTCCTCTTGTTCATCGGCGCGACGGGCACCACCAGTCGTCCGTCGCGCACGGTCGGAGTCGTGTCATGGTCGATCCACCCCTCGGCCGACGCACGCGCCATGATGCGCCGCATCACTGAATTTACCATCCCTCCGGCAGCCGAAATCTGCTGTCTGATCGAGGCGAGTTCTGCCGAAGCATTGTCCTTGATTTCCCCCTTCGGGTTGAGAACGCGGTCGATAAGCCTGATCACCATGGGCAGAGGCGTCAGCTCGTCGACACTCCTTTCGAGCTGTGGCCACGACACGCTTCCCTCCTGCCTGATGTTGTTGAAGAACCCGTGTACCTGTTCGGCACACTGGAGCGTGCGCCTCACAGCATCGATCTGCTCCGTGTCGAGCGTCGAGCCATGTAGCCGCAGCCTTCCCGTAGTCTCTGCCATCGACCGTTGTGGCAGCAAGTCAAGGGGTATGTGCTGCTCGGTGTCGGCTGTCAGCGACTCAAGATATTCATTCACAGCCTCAAGGCTGTCGCGCACGGTCGTGAAATCCTTGCAGAAAGATATAGCGGTGACCATAGCCTTGGCGTCGTCACACGCGCAATAGCTCTTTATCGCCTCCCTTACGGCAGTAAAGCCTATCTTGTTCTCGAAATTATCTGGAAAAATCAATTTTGCCTGACTGATTGAAGTGATTTTGACTTATGACAGTTATATTTGAGACAGCTGTGAGGATTAGTTCCGGATCTCTATAAACTTAGTCAAAATTATATTTTTTTGAAATAAAAAACAAATCCGCTCCCCGGTGCGTTATATTTTCAAAGTGACAAAAAAAACACACATGTTCAATTAAAATTATTTATTATGTCAGCCTTAAAAATTAATTTCTGGGGGACAACCAAGTATTGGTGGGCAATTCTTATCGTAGGTATTCTGCTGGTTATCGGCGGTTTCTCCTATTGGTTCTGGCCGCAGGCCGGTTATGCTGTAGCATCGCAGATCTTCGGATGGCTTCTCATCCTTGCCGGTGTGGTGCAGTTGTGTTATTCTGCCGGGCAGAATAGACCCCGTGGCTGGGGATGGTGGTTGGCCGGAGGCATAATCGATATGTTTATCGGTTTCATGCTTGTCAGAAGCGTTATGCTCTCTGAGGCAGTCTTCCCCTACTTCCTTGCCATTATCTTTATCTTCTGGGGTATCAGTGCTGTGATTCAGTCAGTCAGCACACGTGCCGGAAGAGGTTGGTGGATTTACCTCATCAATGGTATTCTGCTCATGATCATCGGATTCTTCTTCCTTGAAGCAGGTTACGTGCAGAACATGATGATGGTTTCGTTCCTCACCGCACTTTCCTTCATCTACTGGGGATTCTCGATTGCGATGACCGCCTATGACCTCAAGCCTTACGACGAAAAGTAACACATAAGGTAATAGACATAAAATCTCAACACGCTAGAGCCGGGACAATCGTTCCGGCTCTCTTTTTGCCTGTAAGCTTTCGATGAAGCCTGTTTGTTTGTTCAGTCCGACCTGTCCGACTTGTCTGACCAGTCTGATCCGTCTGACCCGTCCGACTGAGTTTCGTTTTTTGCACAAAAAAATCGGCCGGTTAACCCTTTTGAGGCTAACCGGCCTTGTTTGGCTCGCGCGGCGGCATCAGGAGGTAAAAGCAAACGTGGAAAATTTTTACCGTTATGTTTATGCTGCCTTTCGCGTTGTTCTGTGTGAATTTGTCAGTGTCAGATTCGATCAAGTTGGTCGGGAGTCGGGTTTATAGCGATTATGCGGCCTTCCGGATCTATCAGAAATGACTTGGGTTGATCCGACAGCTGGAAGTTCTCTACCACAAATGAAGCCTTTTCGCCTGCCAGATTAAACTGGTTGGCTCTATCCAGACGATCGCGTTTCACGATTTCTTCAAACATTCGTGTATTTGAATCAAGGTTGACACCTATCATTGCGATCTTTTGGTCGGAGCCCGACGACAGGTGAGAGTCAAACCAGTGCTGGTATTGATTCATCGCCAGTCGTGAATCAGCCCTTGAGCTATCCCAGAACGAGAGGAGTACATAACTGCCGCGGAGAGCGGAGAGTGATGCAGTCTCTTCTGTAGAGTCATCGTTGCTGACCGAAAGTGCCGGAGCCATGTAGCCCACGGCAGGTGCTGTGACTCTCTCTGTGAAAGCTGAGGAGGCGAGCAGAAGTGCAAAGAACCCGACAATCCCAAAGATTGTTCTCTTCATTACATCAAGTTAAATAAGTTACTTTTATGACACTCGTTTCAACCGTGCATCCCGCGCCATGAAACTCGTGTGACATTCTGTTCGTGTTACAGAATCATATCACATGTGTCTGCCGATTTTCGGCTTTTGTCACCTCTGTGACATCTCTGTTAGTATAACGTTACAAAGGTACGCTTTTGTTTGCTCTTAAACAAATTACTTCCTCATTTTGGAGGCATTCTCCCTTCCCGACCCTCCCGAAAGCCCCTTGTGACCGCCATTTCAGCCGAATGTTAAATAATGTTTATCATCCACTTTCCCCACCCTTTCCTCCTCCTCTCACGCTTGTAGTGGCGCGCGACAGCACTCCCCCTCCTCAGATAGCCCCGCGCCCTCCGCATTCTCCGAGTTCTCTTATCTCTCTGTTCCCTCCAGTCACCCATCCCACCACCTCATGCCCTCGAAGAGGTCGGCTATAATCTCTGCGCCCTCCGCGTCCTCCGATAGCTCCGAGTTCTCCTCTCTACGATGTCCTGCAGCCCGTGAAGCGGGCGCAATAGGTCGATTATTCCTTGCTGCCGACGGCAGCATTTATGGTAAACCTCGCGCTCGCGGCGAAGCCGCAGCGTGGGGCAGCATCGCCCCAGTCATCCCCCTTGACCTCGTAAGAGGTCATTAATCAAACCACTACATTGCATCTGCCAGCGGAAATGATTATCGCGTCAGCGATATAATATTTGTAGGCCCGTATACCGCAGTCGCGTAGCGACATAGGTATGCGGGTTGAGCGTATGCGATAATATCCCACACCGATGCCGTGAGGTATCGGATTTGATAGGAGACAAATATCTATCAGAATGTCGTGTGTCAGCTACCGAAATGCCCTTTGTGCACCTTACCGTCAAAGTAATATTGATTTATTCTTTTTGCTCGAAGAACCATGCAGGAGGCGGGGTGTCAAGTTCAGGAGTCGAACATTCGTCAATTCCTCGCGAAATTGCATCTACGGCTTTCACAAAAGAAACGGATAAAGAGTCTGGGTTGGCATAAGTGACAGATAATTTTACATATCCAAGATTGGCAAGAAGAACGTCTCGTTGACGGTTAGCACAGTTTTTAAATATGGGTCTCGGTAATGATCCAAGTGATCGAAGTACATAAGTATCGTCACAATCAACTGCGCGAAAGTAGAAGACACCATTTTCTGCATCGTTGGTGAGTTCTCCCGTGACAGTATAATAATAATTGGGGTCTCCTGTCATGTGCTCAAATCGATCCGGATCATCGTCGCTGCAGGCGGTGAAGCCGATGAATAGCGAGGTTAGTATGGCACTCAGAAACAATAGATTTTTCATGTGAAAACGTGTTTTTGTTGGTTTAATACTTTTTGGTTTTCGTCCGACCGCAAACTCCCTCTGCCGCCGGACGCGCTCAGGTCAATCGTGGAGTATTCATTTGCTTTTGTGTTAATTGGTTTGTGGCACAAGATACTACATATTTGAGTGGAAACCAAATTATTCCAAAAAAATATTAAATTTTATTTCAAACTTCATAAAATGCCTGACAAGGCATTTCAAAGCTTTAAGCCCGTGAAGCGGGCGCAACAATGTTAGCACCCGGTGACCGCAGGGAACCGGGTGTCATGCGTCACCACACAATGAGCTGCGGAGCTGCGAAACAAAGAGCGAAATTGTGTCGCTGCGCTGCAGCTCTATATTAAACGCCATTCTACACCGGGCTCCCATGCGGTCGTCCGGTGCTAACATTGTCGCGCCGCCCAGCGGCGTCCCCTCCCATCAAATAACACCTTCTCAGGCATTTCCGGGCAACTCGTTTGCTGCCGACGGCAGCATTTGTGGTAAATCTCACGCTCGCGGCGAAGCCGCAGCCATCCCCTTGACCTCGTAAGAGGTCATTAATCAAAAGAGCTGCACCGCATTAGCGGCACAGCCCTTTTATTACGGGAAATCTCACCCTTAGAGCGGCTTGATCTTCACATTCTTGAACCACACTTCATCGCCATGATCCTGAAGCAGGATGTGGCCTTTCTTGGCGTTACCGAAATTAGGCCAGTCGCGGTACTTGCTGTAGGCCACCAGAGCGTTCCATTCTGCGTTGTCGCGCTCATATTCGATGACCTTTTCACCATTGAGCCAATGCTCCACATGGTTGCCGTTGACAAACACCACCGCTGTATTCCAGTCCTCCTTGTGCATCGGCTTCGTCTCAGGGGCCGGGATCAGGTCGTAGAGTGAGGCACATGTGCGGTTACCCTTCACGCCCAACTTTGCATCGGGATGCAGATCGTCGTCAAGCACCTGAAACTCGCAACCGATCGCCGATCCTTCACCCTTGTTCATGTCGGGGTCGACAAAGTATTTTATACCGCTGTTGGCACCCGGAGTGATCTTGAAATCAACCGACAGCACGAAGTCGCCATACTGATCGGTAGTCACTATGTCACCTCCGTTGGCCGACTCGGCGCCGTCCGATTTTATCACCTTCAGCACGCCGTTGTCAATCACCCAGCCGCTCTCGGGAAACTTGTCAAGTTTGGCTCCGCGCCATCCGTCGGTGCTCTTTCCGTCCCACAGAAGTTTCCAGCCGTCGGCGACATCCTGATCCGACAGCGTGTTGTCGGGTTGTCCCTCTGAGGGGAAGGATGGAAACACTTTTACCGTCTCAGCCATTGCACCCTCGCAGCACGAGCCCTTTTGCTGACTATTGTTCGCGCACGAGACGGCCAGCACTGCGAGCGGCAGAAGCAGATATGTTTTCTTCATTGTCGTTATTTATTTACACCATTTTGTAGTACTGATCCCAGCCCTTGCGCGGCGGGTTGCCTGTGAGCATGGCGTTGGCAAAGGCGTTGTTGGTGATCTGCTTGGTGCGCGGGTCAAAGAAGAGCTGAGTGTTGAGTCGCTGCGCGAGCACGCCCAGACAGAACACCTGACTCAGCACACCGTTGATCTCAAACGGAGAGCGCGTTTTCTCTTTACCTTGGCAGGCAAGCAGGAAATTCTCAAAGTGGTTCGACGGGCTCTTGGGTACCTCCGGGAGCTTGTCGGCCATCTCTTTAGCTTTCTCCTCCGGGATAATCGTCAGAGTGCTGCCGTGGCTACCACCCTTGAAGATAAGATCCTTAGAGTAGATGATCTTGCCGGGACGTAGCTTGGCGGCCGGGCCGTCGTTGAAGCCCGATGCGGGCACATCGGCTGTAGCTACTCCGCCACCGTAGCCTGCCGGAAGCGGTGGAAGATTGTCAAGACCGTCATACCATGTCACATCCACCGGAGGCATGCTGCCGCGGGCGGGGAAGCGGAAAAGTATCGTCGACGAGTAAGGGAAGAAGTAGTCGTTATGACCGTTGGCATAGAGCATATTTATCTCGTAGGGGAGACCCAGCTCGAGGAACTCGTGTGCCGTGTCGAGGATGTGCGCCCCCCAGTCGCCGAGGGCACCCATGCCGAAGTCATACCAGCAGCGCCATTGACCGCGGTGGAAGTCATCGTGATAGTCGTGAAACTGTGCTGTCCCGAGCCATGTATCCCAGTCCATGTCAGGCGGAAGCTGATGCCCGCTGGGGAAGCGGTCCATGTTGGAGTCCCAGCTGTGCCAGCGGCGTGCGTCGTTCATGTGGGCGGTGATGGCGGTCACATCCTTGATGATACCGGCATCTTTCCATGTCTTGAACTGGAAATAATTTGCGTCTGAGTGACCCTGATTGCCCACTTGGGTAGCCTGAGTGGGGCGGTTTTTGGCGGCCTGCATGAGCAGCTCGGCCTCATAGAACGTTCTGGCGAGAGGTTTCTCCACATAAACGTGTTTGCCCTCCGACAGGGCGAGCATGCTGATGGGGAAGTGCGAGAAGTCGGGAGTGGCGATTGCGACCGCGTCAAAGGTGTTGCCCGCTTCGTCAAACATTTTGCGGAAATCCTTGAAACGCTTTGCGTTCGGATACATCGACAGCACCTTCTGGGTGTGCTCCGCACCGAGATCCACATCACACAGTGCGACTACATCGACCATGCCGGTCTTTGCAAATTCGCCGATGATCTGCTCGCCGCGGTTGCCTATGCCCACGTAGGCGATTCTTACTTTTTCTCCTTTGGGAGTCTTCGGGGCATCGGCCGCTGCCATACCCGCTGCTTTTGCCATCATGTCGGCTCCGCCGATCGCCATTCCGACCGATGCAAGAGAGACATTCCTCAGAAACTCACGTCTGGTGGTTGCCATGGTGTTGATTGGTTTTGTGGTTATGAAATTACTTTGATTCCTGTTTGGGGTCGAGCACGACTACACGGTAGTTGTTTTGATCCATCAGTCGCTTCATGAAGTCCTTGACATCATCGGGAGTAAGCGACTGGTAGAGCTCTACGGCACCATCCACCGTCACGATACCGGGGAAGGATTCGTCAAGTGCTATTGCATTGAGCCAAGGCTCATTTCTTTCCATTGCCTCCTTTGCGCTCTTGACCATGTATTCGATCACGTTGGCAAATTCCTCTTGAGTGATATTGCTCTGCATGTCGTCAAACTGGCCGGCGATGTGGGCGAGCACTTCATCCTTCATCTCAGGCTTCATCGGGAAAGCCGACTGAATCACGGCATTCGATTTTCCGTAGGGGCTGAGTGAGCCCGAAGCCGAGATCGAGTAGACGGCACCCATCTCCTCGCGCACCGTCGAGATGAGGCGTTTGCTCAGTATCTGCCCGGCGATGGAAGCCAAAGTGCGGTCACGCATGTTCACCGGCATGTCGCCGCTTGCCACGATAGCCACAAACGTCTGCGGTGTCTGCATCTCCATGTTCTCGATGATCGTGGCTGCACCCTTGGTGATGTCGAGCGACGCTACGTCGGTCACCGGAGCGGGCTTCGACTGTGATGGGTTCGACGGAAGCACTGCGAGATACTTCTCGGCAAGCTCCTTCATCTGTTCCTCATTGATGTTGCCCACAAACACAAATGTGAAGTCGGCGGCATCGGCGGTCATTGAGCGCAGGATATTGAGAATGGCCTCGCGTGAGGCGGCTTCGGCAATTTCGGTAGTAATGATGCCGCGGCGCGGATCGTCGTAGAGCGACTTTGTCACCAATTCCGAGAACTGATAGTTAGGCGTAGCCTCCTGATTGGCGAGCATGGCTTTCAGAGCCTGTATCTGCGACTCATACTCTTTCTCGTCGATCGACGGGCAGGTGAAAGCGTTGTAGATAAGCTCCATCAGCACAGGGAGGTCTTTGGTTGTCGACGAGCCTGTGATTTCACGGCTGTATGCTGAGATGCCCGGATTGAAGCTTATTTTCTTACCTGAAAGATACTTCTCGGTGTCGCTGGCGGTGTAGTCGCCGAAACCGAGCTTGTCCATCACGTAGGGCATAGTGATCAGGTCGGCAGCCTGCGAAGCCGGCACTTCGGCCGAGCCTCCGGCGGCGACAGCCTTCATCACGATCTGGTCATCTTTGAATTTTGTGGGTTTTATTACCACCTTCACGCCGTTTGAGAGCGTCCATTCCGTAGCGCCCCATTTTGTAAGCTTTTTGGTCGAAACGATCTTGCCCGGAGCGGGAAGATTGTTCACAAACGGGTCTTCACGGCTCTGATCCACATAAGGCTGTATATCCTCCTTGTCTACGGCACCCATTGCCTCGGCAAGCTGCTGCTCGGTCGGCACCGTGTAACCCTCGGCTTCAGGCACGAGCACCATCACGATGCGGTTGTCGTCGCCCACCATCTCCTTGAGAGTGCCGTTGATGGCGGCGAGAGGGAGCTGAGGCACCATCATCTGGGCAAACTGCCACTCCGCTTCTATGCCCGGTGAGGCCTCGCCGTCGATGAAGTGACGCACATACTCCCGCACATACTTGCCCGACTCCACATTGGCGCGGTCGTTGTAGGCCGTCTCAAGTGTCGACATGTATTCAGCCTTGGCGCGATCATACTCGCTCGCCGTTATTCCGCCGTTGGCGGCTCTGAGCAGTTCGCGGTAGATCGCCGACAGAGCTTGCGGTATGTCGTTCCCCTTGGGGAGAGCCGAAATCTCAAGAGCGTCTTTGGTCTTGGCGAGCAGGAAGTTTCCGTAGTTGGCACTTGCGGCGGCAAAAGGAGCGTCGGGCTGCGAAGCTATGTCGTTCAGGCGCTCGTTGAGCACATAATCAATGACGTAAGTCAGGAAATTGGCGGCAAGCTCGGCCTGTGTGCCTTTGATTGCTTCGGGCAGTGCGTCCTGTTTGATCATAAGCTCGATCACAGGGTTGCTAAGCTCCTTGTCGCTTCCGATTGCATAGATTGTGCCTTTCGTGTCGGGCACGGGGAAATAAACGCGCTCCTTCACCGTCTCGGGCATCTTTATCGTCGAGAATGTCTTGGCGATCTTGCTCTCGATCTGGTCCACGTCAATGTCACCAACCACGATTATTCCCTGCTGATCGGGGCGATACCATGTCTCGTAGTAGTCGCGTATCTCCTGAGGCTTGAAATTGTCGATAACCTCGATTGTGCCGATCGGGAGGCGGTAGCCATATTTGCTGTCGGGGTAGATGGTCGGGAGAAGATTCTCGAGAATACGCATCTGACCCACCATGCTGCGCCGCCACTCCTCGTGTATCACGCCGCGCTCCTTGTCGATTTCGGCGGGATCGAGTGTCAGACCGTCAGCCCAGTCATGCAGGATGAGAAGCACCGAGTCCACAACTCCTTCGCGTGCCACCGGCACGTTCGAGATATTGTAGACCGTCTCGTCGATAGAGGTGTAGGCGTTGAGGTTGGCGCCGAATTTCACGCCGTTACCTTCAAGCCAGCTTATCAGGGAGTTGCCGGGGAAGTTCTCAGTACCGTTGAAGCACATGTGCTCGAGGAAGTGAGCCAGACCGCGCTGGTTGTCCTCCTCGAGGATTGAGCCCACTTTCTGTGCGATATAGAAATCTGCCTGTCCTTTAGGCTTCTCGTTATGACGTATGTAGTATGTCAGGCCGTTGGGCAGCGTGCCGTAGCGCACCTGAGGGTCAAGCGGCATCTTGGGTAGGTCTTGGGCAAAAGACTGTGCGATACCTATGCACATCACAATCAGTAACCCGATGATATTTCTTTTCATTTTGGTTTGTGTTTTTTTGATTTGTGTAAGTCGTGTGGAACTGACTTATAATTCACAAAAATAGCAAATAAAATAAATCGGCAATGCGAAAATGGCCAGACTTTACATAAAAAATGGGGTATCGGTCATCACGACCGACACCCCGCGCAAATCTGATATACTTTTTTTACCTTTAGTCGAGCAGAAGACCGTTCTTCTTAAACACCTTTTCGATCTTCTCGAGTGCGTATGCAACCTGTTCCTTGGTGTGGGTAGCCATCAGGCTGAAGCGGATCAGTGTGTCCTGCGGAGCCACTGCCGGCGAAACGACAGGGTTGACAAACACGCCCTCGTCAAAGAGATCGCGGGTGATGGTGAACGTCTTGAAGTTGTCGCGGATGAAGAGCGGGATGATAGGCGTCGATGTGTTGCCGATCTCGCAGCCCATCTGCTTGAATCCGTCGAGTGCGAAGTGGGTGAGAGCCCAGAGCTGTTCCTGACGCTCAGGCTCCGTCTGCATGATCTCCAGAGCCTTGAGGGCGGCGGCGGTTGATGCCGGAGTGATCGAGGCAGTGAAGATGTAGGAGCGTGAGTGGTGGCGCAGGAAATTGGTGATTTCCTTGTCAGTTGCGATAAATCCGCCCAGCGAAGCAAACGACTTGGAGAAAGTGCCCATAACGAGGTCGACCTTGTCGGTCACGCCGAAGTGATCGCAAGTGCCGCGACCTCCGCGACCAAACACACCTATGCCGTGAGCCTCATCCACCATCACGCTGGCATTGTACTTCTCGGCCAGACGTGTGATTTCAGGAAGATTGGCAACGTCACCCTCCATTGAGAACACGCCGTCAGTCACGATGAGTTTCACCTTGTCGGGGTCACACTTCTGAAGCTGCTTCTCAAGCGACTCCATGTCGTTGTGCTTGTACTTGAGCGACTGCGAGAACGACAGGCGGCGTCCCTCGATGATTGAGGCGTGGTCCTGCTCGTCCCAGAGTATGTAGTCCTCGCGGC
>CAYSKE010000015.1:0-7699 GCA_964431465.1 uncultured Muribaculaceae bacterium
AGCAGCTCGGCAAACTCGACGGACTGAGCGAGACCGAAATCGAGGAGATTGCAGAGACCGTGGGTCTGGGAGCACTCAAATACTTCCTGCTCAAAGTGGATCCTCGCAAAAACATCACCTTTGATCCGAAGGAAACGATTGATTTCAACGGCAATACAGGCCCCTTCATCCAGTACACCTACGCGCGTATCCGCTCGGTGCTCCGCAAGGCTGAGGAGCAGGGTCTTGCCATCACTGACTACACGGCTGTCGTGCCCGACGAGAAGGAGATCGCGCTGATCCAGTGGCTAAACGACTTTGCCGGAGTAGTGGCAGAGGCAGGCCGCAACTTCTCGCCCGCGCTGATTGCCAACTATGTGTATGAGCTCGTGAAACTCTACAACCAGTTCTACCACGACCACTCGATACTGAAAGAGGAGGACGCCGCCGTGAGATCGCTGCGTCTGGAGATTTCGGCCGTGACAGCCCGCACGGTGAAGAAGGGTATGTCGCTTCTTGGCATCAAGGTGCCGGAGCGCATGTGAGCAATCAGGCACGATTTTTGTTATATACTTAGTGCGGGACGGCACATGAAATGCGTCAATCCCCGGCGGGACGTCCGCCATCACATCTATTGATAATAAATATATTTGATTAATAATGAACAACTATTACAATCTCCCTCCCACGCCTCCGAGCTACGCCGGGTCACTTGACCAGCGCGTAAGCCAAGTGATGAAGCGCGTGTATGTGAAAATGTTTTTAGGGCTGCTGCTCACTGCCGCAGTGGCATGGATAGTAGCCGCCGTGGCTCCTGAGTTCCAGATGACCCTGATACAGAACCGCTGGATCTACTGGGGTATCTTTATCGTGGAAATCCTGCTCGTGCTCGGCATTTCGGGTGGAGTCAACCGATTGAATCCCGGCGTAGCCACCGGACTGTTCTACCTGTTTGCGATAGTCAACGGCCTGTCGCTGTCGCTTATCTTCGTTGCCTACAGCCTGCCGTCGATATTCAAGACATTCCTGATTACCGCCGGTACATTCGGTGCAATGAGCATCTACGGCTATTTCACTGAAAAAGATCTGACTAAGATAGGATCGTTTCTTTACATGGCCTTGTGGGGCATGATCATCTGCATCGTGGTAAATATCTTCTGGGCCAACTCGACACTCGACTGGATCATCTCGATCGCCGGCGTGCTCATCTTCATAGGACTGACCGCATGGGACACCCAGAAGATCAAGACGATTGCTGCCCACAGCAACGGGTTCAACCCCTCGTCGCTCGCCACGATCGGCGCGCTGACCCTCTATCTCGACTTCATCAACCTGTTCCTGTATCTGTTGCGCTTCTTCGGTTCAAGCCGTGACTAAGTTGCTGAGCAGATATAAACAGGATTACAAACAGATTGCCCGCCTCGGCCTACCGATATTGGTAGGCCAGGTGGGCATGATTGTCGTGGGGTTTGCCGACAACATCATGGTCGGCCGGTATTCTACCCAAGCGCTTGCGTCGGCATCGTTTGTCAACGGCGTGTTCAACACGGCAATTTTTGCGTGCATCGGTTTCTCCTACGGTCTGACACCGCTCGTGGGCGCCCTTTTTTCCCAGAAAAGACACCGCGAAATTGGCGGACTGGTGCGCGGCGGACTGGTGGTGAACATCCTGTTCGCCCTGCTGGTGTCGCTGCTGATGGGGGTGCTCTATCTCAACGTCGACCGGCTCGATCAACCGGAGGAATTGCTGCCGATCATACGGCCTTATTTCAGGCTGTATCTTGCCGGAATAGTGCCGCTCGCGATCTTTCAGGTGTTTGCGCAATGGTCGTGGGGTATAAAAAACACATCGATGCCGATGTGGATAATCCTCGGCTCCAACGTGCTTAACATCATAGGCAACTGGCTGCTGATCTACGGCCACTGGGGATGCCCGGAACTCGGACTTCAGGGAGCGGGCATAAGCACCCTGTCGGTGCGCTGGCTCAGTGCGATCGTTATCGCTGGGATTTTTTTCATGCGGCATCGCAACCGCGATTACAGCGATGGCTTCAAGGATACCAGACTGACATGGGAGCGGGTGAAGCGGATAAACGTGACATCGTGGCCGGTCTCGCTCCAGTCGACGATGGAATCGGCCTCGTTCAGCGTGGTTGCCCTCATGGCGGGCTGGCTCGGGGCACTTGAGCTGGCCTCGTTTCAAATCCTTATCGTGCTGAGCACTCTTGGGTTCTGCATCTACTACAGCATCGGATCGGCAATCGCTGTGCTTGTGGCAAATGAAACCGGTCTGGGCAACCGCGCAGGCACACGCCGCGTGGCTTTTGCAGGCTACCACATCATGCTCCTGCTTGTGGTGATGGCCTCACTGCTGATTTTCTCACTAAACCGACATCTGATCGAAGCATTCACCGAGGATGAGGCGGTGATTACGCTCACATCCACACTGATTTTCCCGCTCCTGCTCTATCAGGTGGGTGATGCGACGCAAATCACGTTTGCCAACGCTCTGCGTGGCACATCAAACGTAATGCCGATGCTATGGATTGCATTTGTGAGCTACGTGGTAATCGGTATCCCGGCATCTTACATACTCGGCTTCACGACCGGGATGGGACTGTATGGGCTTATCTTGAGTTTCTCGGTATCGCTCTTTGTCGCCGCGGGACTATTTCTATATTTTTTCCTACGCACGACCCGGGCGCACCATGGTGCCTGAGAGACAGTAGCAATTAATCGAGCATTAAACATTAAAACCATGAAAGAAAAGACAATAACCATAAAGCTAATTGAGCGCAGTCATGACGAACTCGACAGCAAGGATGCCGAACTCACGACAGCCGCGCGCAATGCAATCGATGGATCTTACGCCCCTTACAGCCACTTTCACGTGGGGGCTGCCATACGGCTTGACGACGGAACGATAGTGACGGGAGCAAATCAAGAAAATGCAGCTTTTCCGTCGGGGATGTGCGCGGAAAGATCGGCGGCTTACTATGCCGGCGCAAAATATCCCGGCCGCAAATTTGAAGCCATAGCTATTGCCGCACGAGATGATGAATCAACGGAGCTTACGGATTATCCTATCAGCCCATGCGCGGCGTGCCGACAGGCATTGCTGGAGTATGAAAAGCTTGCAGGAAAAGGAATAAGAGTGCTTATGGAGTCACGCGATGGCGTGCTTGAAGCAAAATCGGTGAAAGATCTCGTGCCACTTGCCTTTACCGGATTTTAAGGGAAAGGAGTGCGGAGAAAGCAACTACTCGTCTAATATACATTATATTCGGACGCTCCATGGAGCGTCCCTACATAGAAAGAGGACTCGGAGCAATCGGAGGACTCGGGGAGGACCGCACGCACCGTGCGTCCCTACTTTCTTTGAAAATTATAACACGACCTCTTAATCTTTGTGCTCCGAGCGGGACTCGAACCCGCACAACCGCAATGGTCAAGGGATTTTAAGTCCCTCGTGTCTACCATTCCACCATCGGAGCAGAAGCAGCCTGAAGCGTGGCTTCGGCTACAAAGATAAGTGTTTTTTCATGAAATGCCGCAGTTTTATATTACGGATATTTCGACAGTCCATGAAAAGGAAAGATCATTTAGCTACAGTGGCAGGCGTATCGCCGTCGCCCGACTGCTCTTCCTCGTCATCATCCTCAGGCTGGGCGGCGGGAACAAGCAGTGCCGATCCTTCCCAAAGGATGTAGATGGGAAGGAAGACCATCATGAGGGTGAAGGGGTCGCCTGTAGGAGTGATTATCGCAGCAGCAATCATCAGCACCACAATGGCATGACGACGGAATTTGCTGAAGAAGTCGCGCGTGAGCAGCCCCATGCGTCCGAGCAGCCATGCAAGCAAAGGCAACTCGAAGACAACTCCCATGAGCAGGATGATCATGAGGAAGTTGTCCATGTAGGAGGAGATGGACACGGTGTTGGGGATGGAATCGCTGAGCTGGTATCCGGCAAGAAAGCGGAGCGTGAGG
The DNA here is from genome assembly GCA_964431465.1 of uncultured Muribaculaceae bacterium. Taxonomy (GTDB): domain Bacteria; phylum Bacteroidota; class Bacteroidia; order Bacteroidales; family Muribaculaceae; genus JAFLTL01. Next base: position 3,969 of record CAYSKE010000015.1, read on the forward strand.
GGGAAGACAAGGAAGTAGCCCACAGCAACTCCGGCGTAGAACATGATATTGCCGAATGCAAAGGCTTTGACAGCTCCGCGTCGCTCACGCGGCAGAAGACCGGGACGCACGAACGTCCAGAACAGGTAGATTATAATCGGGAACGTGAGCACCACAGCCAGCCAACACGACAGCGACATGTGGATGAAGAACTGCGATGCGAGCTCAATGTTGACCAATGTCACATGGAAGTCATCGCCTCCGAATGATGGAAGCCACGCCGAATCTCCCTGTCCGCTCATGAAAGAGAGGAGATTGTAGAGAGGGAAATCAGGTCGGCACGGGGCAAGAATGACGCCGTCCATGATCTGGCGCATGAAAATAAATAGTACGACCGCCGCGACAATGATCACACCGCCGATCTTGAACAGAACACCTCGAAGAGCCTCAAGGTGATCCCAAAATGCCATTTCCGTATTATTGCCAGTCGCCATGTTCTGCCAAATGAATATAACACAATCACGCCCACCCATCGGCCGCAGCGTGAGGCTGCCGACAGACGGTGGCATGAATGTGCCGCCGGTCACAGCCGAAGCGTGAAACCGAGCGGATAAGGAATTAAGCTATAAGTCTTAGAGACTGAGCCGTAGTTATTTTGTCTTAGTATCCTCTTTCTCGATGTCCTTGACGTCTTCCTCAATGTCGGCAAGTCCTTTCTTGAATGAGCGGACGCCTTTACCGATGCCGTGCATCAACTCGGGAATCTTCTTGCCACCGAAAAGGAGCAGAATGATAACGAGAATGATAAGGAACTGCGGTCCACCGATGCGGTTGATAAAGAGTGATATGAAAAGGTCTAAATTCATCATCGTTAATTGTGAGTGGTTGGTTTATGTTGTATGCAAAAGTAACACTCTGCGGCGAGAAAACGAAACAAAATATCATATCGAGCCAATATTATAACTTTTATTGTGGATATTTCACCAAAACGGTGAACCGAGGAGGCGTGAACGCCTTTCTATATCGGAACTTTTGAGTAATTTTACATGACCAATCAAATGAAGGGACCCATATAATTCACATAGTACATTTCTCTCTCCCGACAATCACTCCCCCCAATGTCCGCAAATCTGACACGAGTAATATTATCTTTTCTCATCGCTATCATCACTCTCGCCGGTGCCGACGCAAAGACGACAAAACGCCGGGCGACTCCAAAGGCAGGTGCTTTAGAAACGGCACTAACCGAGGCTTTCCGCAACTGGGTGCCCCCCTACACCAAGGTGGCGGGGATAAGCGTGAAATCGGCTCAGGTGAACACGGCGTCAAAGACCGTCACACTCGTGTGCAACGACCGTGCCGGTTACCTGCCCTACACCGAGGAAGACCTTGAATCGCTGTATGCCGCTCTCGCCGAGGCTCTGCCTGAATCTCAACGTGATTACGAGATAAAAATACGCGTCGTGAATACCCCTATCGAGCGGTTGCTCCGTGGGGCACCCAAGAATAATCCGGCTCCAAGCGAGACGCGCCCTTTTGTGCGCCGTCTCGACGAGAGCAACTACGACAAGGGGATGACGGGGGCAAACATTGCTCTGTGGCCGAGTCACGGGCGCTACTTTGAGAAGCGCACCGACCGCTGGCAGTGGCAGCGCGGAAAAATCATGCAGACGGTCGAGGATCTCTACACACCGGCCTATGTCTACCCGTTCCTGATCCCGATGCTTGAGAACGCGGGGGCTTACGTGCTTTGTCCGCGTGAGCGCGACACATCGACGGTGGAGATTATCATTGACCGCGACGGAGGGTGCGCCCACAGCGATGGTTACAACGAAAGCGAGGGGAAATACAAGTGGCAGGATGGCCCGGGAGCGGGATTCGGATATAAGAAACCGGTTTTGCGCGACGGCGAGAATCCCTTTAGAGCGGGAGGCTACCGCTCGGTCACGACTGTCGACCGCCGCAACGAGTCATCGGCAGTGGAATACTCCGCCGAAATACCGGAGCGGGGGACATACGCGGTGTATGTGAGCTACGGCAAGGCGGAGCGTCCGGCACATGAAGCCCCCTACACGGTGCATGCCATGGGAGGAGACCAGCATTTCACAGTGAATCAAGCAATGGGCGCCGGGACGTGGATATATTTAGGCGACTTCGAGTTTGACAAGGGGATGCAGAAGCTGGTCACTCTCACAAATATATGCCCCGGAGCCAACGCTACCCTCACAGCAGATGCCGTGAAGATCGGCGGCGGAATGGGCAACATAGAGCGTAGCACGGGAAAGGCGCGTGGCAACGAGCCAACGACAAGCGGTTACCCGCGTTTCTGCGAGGGTGCGCGCTACTTCCTGCAGTGGTCGGGTATTCCTGATTCGATCTACTCGGTGTCGGATCACACATCGGACTACGCCGATGACTACAAGGGGCGCGGGCCGTGGGTGAACTACCTGAGCGGAGGCTCGTCGATGAACCCGGGATGGAAGGGACTCGGCATCCCGATAGATTTCTCCATGGGATGGCACACTGATGCCGGACTGACATACGATGACAGCACGATAGGCACACTGGCAATCTACAGCACCGACGGAGGAAAGTCGGGGGGCGGAGGGCGGTCGCGCCTCGCGGGGCGAGATCTCGCCGACTACGTGGTGACAACAATCGTCAATGACATACGCGCCACAACGGACTCGACATGGACGCGCCGGTCGATGTTCGACAAGAACTATGCCGAAGCGCGCACAAGCCGTGTGCCGGCTTTCCTGCTTGAGCTTCTCAGCCACCAGAATTTCCCTGACATGCGTCTCGGTCTCGACCCGGCGTTCAGGTTCATGGTCGCCCGTGCCGTCTACAAAGGGATGCTGTGGTATCTTGCCGAGCGCGACAACCGCACCTACATGATACAGCCGCTTCCCGTGAGTCACTTTGCAATCGGCCACGACAAAGAGAACAAGGGGGCTTACCGGCTCACTTGGCAACCGACCGAAGACCCGCTTGAACCGACGGCCGAACCGGAGTGGTATGACGTGGAGATGCGCACCGGCAACGGTGCCTTCAAGAAAGTGGCGCGCGTGGACACTCCCCACTATCTATTCAGAGGCGCACGCCCCGGCATGGTCTACTCTTTCAGAATCACTGCGGGGAACTCGGGAGGTAAAAGCTTCCCGTCGGAAGTGCTTGCCGTGGGCACCCCGAAGCAGACCAAGGGTGACGAGGTGACGATCGTAAACGGTTTCACCCGGGTGAGCGGCCCCGATTGGTTTGACACCGGCGAGCAGGCCGGTTTCAATGACGAGAAGGATCATGGCGTGCCTTACATGAAGGATATAAGTTTCACCGGAAGCCAATATGATTTCGACCGTCTCGCTGACTGGGTGAACGATGACAACGGTGGCTTCGGCGCATCGGCCGACAACTACGAGACGACGCTTATAGCAGGCAACTCACAGGATTATGTGGCGATGCACGGCGCAGCGATCCTCGCTGCGGGTCACCCGTTTGTGTCGGAGAGCCTTGATGCGTTCACGAGTCCGCTCCGCGATCACCGCGACGGCGGCATTGTGGATCTCATCCTCGGCAAACAAAAGACCACCGAGGTTATTCCGGGCAAACGGAAATATGGAACATTCCCTGCCGAGCTGCAGGAAGCATTGCGCCGCCACACGGCATCGGGAGGTAGCGTGATGGCGAGTGGCAGCTACATCGTGAGCGACATGTGGGATAACGCACATAATGAGGTTATCGCGGCTGAGTCG
>CAYSKE010000015.1:7799-10352 GCA_964431465.1 uncultured Muribaculaceae bacterium
CATCGTGAGCGACATGTGGGATAACGCACATAATGAGGTTATCGCGGCTGAGTCGGGCAAAAAATTCGCTACCGAGGTGCTTGGCGTGACAGCGGATCCGGCAGGACGCCAAACGACGGGGAAAGCTCAGACAGCAAAGACCAAACTGCTGAAAGAGGGATCTGTCAACGTGACATTTGCAACGGAAATTAATCCGGACTTCTATGCAGTGGAGAGTGTGGACGCTCTTGTGGGAGCGGATGGAGCCAAAACCACGGTGCTGATGACTTATCCTGAGAGCGGGAAAAATGCGGGTATCGTGCATCAGGGGAAAGGCTACCGCACTGTCACATTGGGATTTCCTTTTGAAACGATCCAGAATGCAAAGGCTCGCCAAGAGCTGATGGAGCTGATACTTAAAACATTGAACCCATGAACACGATTTTTCTCCCTTACAGCCAACACGCCAAAGAGACAGCCAAACCGCTGGAGGACGCAGGACTGCGCGTGGTGTACACCGACAGCAACACACCGCTACATTCAACAGCAATGATGAAGTCAATCGCTGCGGAGTGCGGCGAGGGAGAATACACAATGGTGTTTTTCAGCCATGACACATTGACTCCGGGAGCTGACTGCTTCAAACGCATGACCGACATAGGGGATGCGACAGGGGCGTGTATGCTCTATTCTGACTACCGCCGCCGTGATGCCGAGGGTAAAACCGCTATGTGTCAGGTTATAGATTATCAGGAAGGGGCTTTGCGCGACGATTTTGAGTTCGGGCCACTGGTGACATTCAGAACCGCATCGTTGAAAAAGGCTGCGGCTGAGATGGAGGAGGAATATAGTGCCGCCGGATTCTATGACCTGCGGTTACGACTGAGCCGCGCGGGAGAAATCGTGCATATCAACGAGCCGCTATATACCGTGACGGAACCGGAGAAGGGCACATCGCACCATGAAGCGCAATTTGCCTACGTGGATCCGCGCAACCGCTTATCGCAGATAGAGATGGAGAGAGCGTGCACCGCCCACCTCAAGGCTATCGGCGCGTGGCTCGCGCCTAAGTTCAAGCAACCGGCTATCAGCCAGGGGGATTTCTCATGTGAGGCTTCAGTGATCATACCGGTGAAGAACCGATGTCGCACTATAGCCGACGCGCTCAACAGTGCCCTGTCGCAAAAAACGGATTTCCCCTACAACGTGATAGTGATTGACAATCACAGCACCGACGGCACCACGGAAATTATTGCAGAAATGGCTGCCAATCACCCGAATCTGGTTCACATCATACCTGACCGCGATGACTTGGGTATAGGTGGATGCTGGAACGAGGGGGTGCGTCACCGGGAGTGCGGGCGGTTTGCCTGTCAGCTCGACAGCGATGACGTCTACAGCCACAGCGGTGTGCTCCAACGCATTGTGGATGAATTCCGGCGTCAGGGTGTGGCGATGATAGTGGGAAGTTACCGGCTGACCGACTTCGACGGACGTGAGCTGCCGCCGGGAGTGATCGACCACCGGGAGTGGACGCCCGACAACGGACGCAACAATGCGCTGCGCATCAACGGCCTGGGAGCACCGCGCTGCTTCTTCACCCCGATACTGAGAGAGACAGGACTTCCAAACACCAGCTACGGAGAGGATTATGCTGCCGGTCTGCGCATATCGCGCGAGTATCAGATCGGGCGCATCTATGACGTGCTTTACAACTGCCGCCGCTGGGAGGGGAACAGCGATGCCGCTCCGAGCCGTGAGAAGATGAACGCCAACAATCTCTACAAAGACAGGCTGAGGACATGGGAGGTGAAGGCACGCCGCCGCATGAACGCTGAAAACGACAAAGGATGAGCCTGAAAGAATCCATAGAAGCGTTGCATGAGCAGCAGACCGCTGCGGTGAAAGTGATGCGCGACAACTTCGCGGCTCTGGCGGGGGTGGAGTCACGCGAGTTCAACTTCGGAGGGATGAAAGTGCGTGCGGTCTACAATCCGGCGCGCGCCATAAGCTCGGCTGCCAAAGTGGACAAAGCGACCATCGCGTCACGCCCCTGCTTTCTATGCCGTGCAAACCGACTTGACGGACAGCAGAGCGTGGGGTGCCTGAATGACAGGTATGAGGTGCTCGTAAATCCATATCCGATTTTCGGGCGGCATTTTGTCATCGCGAGCACACAACATGAGCCCCAAGCGATAGAGAAGCGGGTGGCCGACATGTGGGAACTGGCCCGTGAGCTCGAGGGGTACACGGTGTTTTACAACGGTCCGCGTTGCGGCGCATCGGCTCCCGATCATCTGCACTTCCAGGCTGTGCCCTCGTCCGAACTGCCGCTATGGGATGCTTTGAGAGAAACCGCGCTGCAACCGATGACAGCCGAGGGGGATGCGGTTATGTCGAAATCGACAGGGCTACCCGTGGATGTGATGGTGATAGATGCCGCCACACCCGACGGCGCCACCCGACTCATGGAGGCACTTCTACCCCTCCTGCCAATCAGCGACAGCGAGGAATGGGAACCGAGATTCAATCTGCTTGCCACTTCGATGGAGTCGGTGGTAAGAATGGCTGTGG
>CAYSKE010000015.1:10452-12431 GCA_964431465.1 uncultured Muribaculaceae bacterium
CCGAGATTCAATCTGCTTGCCACTTCGATGGAGTCGGTGGTAAGAATGGCTGTGGTGCCTCGTCCGCGTCACCGTCCATCGCTATATACCGGCGATCCCGCCGATGAGAAGGGGATGACGATCAGCCCGGCTTCGGTAGACGTGGCGGGAGTGCTCGTAACGCCGCGCCGCCTCGACTTCGATCGCCTCGACGAGAAAACCATACGCTCAATCTTTAACGAAACATGCCGAATATGATGCTGACAAAGGAGCCGGAGGTGAGAGTCGGGATAATGACCGGGCGGGAGATCGACGTGAGGTTTCTCGGCGGCAGTCAGGCCGGATTCGAGTTGTCGGGGGTAACGATAGGTAAACAGTTTCACTGGGAACGGCAGCAACGGCAGCGGTTCAGGGGGGAACTGGAGCTCCTGCGACACGACGACGGCAATATTACGGCAATAAACCGCGTGGGGGTGGAGGAATATCTGCGGAGCGTGATCGGCTCGGAGATGAACAGGCAATCGCCTGTGGAGCTGCTGAAAGCTCATGCGGTGATATCACGCAGCTGGCTGCTGGCACAAATGCGCCGTGAGATGCGCCACGACGGTAAAGCTGCCCCCGATGCCGAGGGGAGAAAAAAGGATACCGGGGTGACGATAGAGTGGCAGGACAGGGAGGATCACACGGACTTCGACGTGTGTGCCGACGATCATTGCCAACGCTATCAGGGAACGGGTGATGGATGCACCGAGCCGAAAGTGGATGAGGCTATAACGATGACCCGCGGCGAGGTGCTGACCTACGAGGGAAAGATATGCGACACGCGGTTCTCGAAGTGCTGCGGAGGGATGACGGAGGATTTCGCCGTGTGCTGGGAGCCCCGACACCACGACTATCTGCGGCCGGTGGAAGATCCCTACTGCGGTGAGGCAACTCCTGAGATGCTGCAGCAGACGCTTAACGGGTATGACCGCGAGGACAGCGAGACCTACCGCTGGAGCACTGACTATGAGCCGGGGGAGCTTGAAGAACTGCTAAAGGAGCGGGCAGGGATAGATTTCGGAGAAGTGCTGGAAATGAAGCCGCTGAAACGCGGCGTATCGGGCAGGATATATCTGCTTGAGATCATAGGGACAAAGGGGCGGCATATCGTCGGGAAAGAGCTGACAATAAGGCGGTGGCTCAGCCGCACGCACCTGAAAAGCTCGGCCTTTGAGGCCACACGCCGCTCCGACGGCGGCTGGCACCTCGAAGGGAAAGGATGGGGGCACGGCGTGGGGCTATGCCAGATCGGCGCGGCAGTGATGGCGTGCAAAGGATTTAACTACAAGGAAATACTTAACCACTATTACCCCGGAGCGGTGATAGACAAACTCTACTGACATGACTGACACAAAGAAACAACTGTCGCGGCGCAACCCATGGTGGTGGATCCCGACCCTCTATTTTGTCGAGGCACTCCCCTACGCCGCGGTGATGACCGTGTCGGTGATCATGTATAAGAATTTAGGCCTGAGCAACACGGATATAGCCCTCTACACGGGGTGGCTTTATCTGCCGTGGGTGATCAAGCCGTTCTGGAGCCCGGCTGTGGATATCGTGAGGAGCAAACGGTGGTGGGTGCTCGCAATGCAATGGGGGATGGCTGCGGGTATCGCACTGCTTGCTCTCGCACTGCCTGTTCCGGGATTTGTGCGGCTGACTTTAGGAGCGTTCTGGCTTGTGGCATTCATGTCGGCCACTCACGACATTGCCGCCGACGGTTTCTATATGCTCGGATTGAGCGAACATGACCAAGTGATGTATGTGGGCATCCGCTCGACTTTCTACCGCATCGGTTCGCTCGCCGGACAGGGGTTGCTCGTGATGCTTGCGGGAACTATCGAGGATCACGGGGGAAGCGCACAGACGGCATGGATGATCACTTTCGGTGTGCTGTCGGCATTTTTCTGCCTGACGGCTCTCTACCACACGGTGGTGCTTCCGCACCCCAAAGCCGA
>CAYSKE010000015.1:12531-20852 GCA_964431465.1 uncultured Muribaculaceae bacterium
GCACGCGGAGGACTGAAGAAGTGGCTGCAGCCGATGGTGTGGATGATGTCGCTGACCTGCGTGACTTTCCTCTACCTGAGCTATGCCGACGCTCCGTCGCTGCTGACGGTGAATGTGTGCGTGTTTATCGAACAATTTGGCTACGGTTTCGGCTTCACCGCCTACATGCTCTATCTGATCTATTTCAGCGAGGGGCCGCTGCAGACGTCGCACTACGCGATATGCACCGGTTTCATGGCTCTGAGCATGATGCTGCCGGGAATGGCGGCGGGGTGGATTCAGGAGCAACTCGGCTACCAGAATTTCTTTATCTGGGTGATGGTGTGCTGCACCGCTACAGTTGCGGTGAGCCGTTTCATAAAAGTTGACGCCGATTTCGGCAAAAAAGTGAAGCAATGAGAAAATATTTAGCAATCATAATGCTTGCGGTGTGGAGCGCATGTGCCGCCCAAGTAATCCCGGGAGTGGAGATGCTCGCACGCAACGGTTTCGAGCCTCTGAAAGGGAAGCGCGTGGGGCTTATCACCAACCCGACGGGGGTCGACCGCAACCTGAAATCGACGATCGACATACTGCATGAGGCTCCCGAGGTGGAGCTTACGGCACTTTTCGCCCCCGAGCATGGAGTGAGGGGTGATCAGTATGCCGGACTGAAGGTGAGCGACGGACGCGACAGCGCGACCGGGGTGAAAATCCACTCGCTCTACGGTGCAAGCCGAAAACCGACGGCAGCGATGCTTGACGATATCGACGTGATGGTCTACGACATACAGGACAACGGCTGCCGCTCCTACACGTTTATCTCGACGCTGGGGCTGTGCATGGATGCGTGCGCAAAAGCGGGTAAAAAGTTTGTGGTGCTTGACCGGCCTAACCCTGTCGGCGACAAAATCGAGGGGCTGATTACTGAAGATGACTGCAAATCGTTTGTTTCGCAGTTTCCGATACCCTATCTTTACGGTCTGACTCCGGGAGAGCTCGCCATGTATCTCAACGGCGAGGGGCTTCTTGAGTCGGGAAAGAAAGTGGATCTCACTGTGGTGAAGATGGATGGGTGGACGCGCAACATGGATTACCGCGACACGGGACTGCCGTGGGTGCTCCCCTCCCCCCACATCCCCACCGCCGAGACGTCGCTCTACTACCCTGCGAGCGGCATTCTGGGTGAGCTCGACTACATGTCGATCGGCGTGGGCTACACGCTGCCGTTCAAGCTGTTTGCCGCCCCGTGGATCGATGATGCCGCCGGGCTAGCCGAGCGGCTTAACGCGCTGGAGCTGCCGGGGGTGAAGTTCCGCCCGATCCATTACACGCCTTTCTACTCGATGGGGCAAGGGAAGGCGGCCGGGGGTGTGGAGTGCTACATCACCGACCGCGAGACCGCCACTCTGACCCTGATACAATTTTATGTGGCTCAGGAAGTTGCGAAGATGTATCCGGCTCACAAGATGCTTGAAGGACGCGCGGCGGCACGGCTCAACATGTTCGACAAAGTGGTGGGAAGCAAGAAGATACGCACGCTTTTCGGCAAACGCCACCGCGTGGAAGACATCGAAGACTTATGGATGGGTGAAACCGAGGCATTCAAAACCCGGAGTAACCCTTACAAAATATATTGAAACCTACTAAATTGCACAGACTATGATACTTATAGCTGACAGCGGCAACACCAAGACTGACTGGTGCTGCATCGACGGCCTCGAAGCCGTGAACAGCTTTTCGACCACGGGCCTGAACGCCCTGACGGTTCCTGAGGATGAAGTGCTCACTCTCTTTGAGTCGGAGGTGGCAGAGGAAACCGAAGGAATGGATATCGACCGCATCTACTTCTACGGCGCGGGGTGCATCGACGAGCCGGTGAAACGCAAAGTCGAAGAGGCACTTATCAAGGTTTTCCCGAAAGCAAACGTAACGGTGGAGAGCGATCTGCTCGGTGCTGCCCGCTCTCTCTGCGGCGACAAGCCGGGTATCGCCTGCATCATGGGCACGGGCTCCAACAGCTGCCTCTATGACGGCACGGAGATCGTTGACAACGTGCCTTCGCTGGGCTACATCCTCGGCGATGAAGGGAGCGGCGCAGTGCTCGGACGTATGCTCATCGCCGACGTGCTGAAAGGTGTGCTCCCCGAGAGCCTCATGCAGAAGTTTCAGGAGCGCTACAACCTCGATGCTGTCACGGTGGTACACCGCGTGTACAGCGAGCCAAACGCAAGCCGCTTCCTCGCTTCGGTGACTCCGTTCTTGCTCGAAAATATCGAGGAGCCGGCTATCCACCGCCTCGTGCTCAACTCGTTCAAGTCGTTTTTCACGCGCAACATCACCCGCTACGCCAACTATAAAAACATGAATATCAACGTGACGGGGTCGATCGGATGGTATTTCAAGGATGTGCTGCGTGAAGCTGCCGATGCCATGGACTGCTCGCTGGGCGCGATCAGCCGCTCGCCGATGGAAAGCCTCGTGGATTACCACCTGAGGAAGGGGTGAGGGGGAGAATCAAGAGCGCTCGGAGAAATCTGAGAACTCGGAGAGCTCTGAGGACTCTGAGGGGTCGGAGGAGCAGAGGAATAATAGCCCCGGTTGCCGAATGGTAGCCGGGGCTGATGTTTTGCGAAAAAAGAGGGAGGAGGGGAAGCTATCGCGTGACGGCGATGGCGACGCGGTTGCGCTGCGGGGTGTCGAAGGGCTGGACTGTGTCGCCCTTGGCATCGACGGTGATGCGCGAGTCGCTGATGCCGGCGGCTTTGAGGGCGTCGGCTACGCGCTGAGCACGTGCGGAGGAGAGCTTCATGTTGTAGGCGGGATAACCGGTGGCTTTGTCGGCATAGCCGGTAATAGTCACGGATGTCTCGGGGTTGTCCTTGAGGTAGCGGACCAGCGCGTCGACCTTTGACTGCTCGGCCTGAGAAATAACCGATGAGTTGATGCGGAAGAATATATCCTGCGTCATGGGATCGGGGGCAGCAGCCACGACAGGAGCAGGGGCGGGAGCGGGCTGCGGTGCCGGAGCGGGGGCAGGGGTGGAAGCGACGGTCTCGACAACTTCTTCGGTGCGGGTCTCGATGGTGCGTGAGCGTCCGCCGAAGGTGTATTTCACTCCGACAAGGGCGTTGTACTGCCAGTCGACAGCACTTCCCTTACGCGAGTTGAAGCGGTCGGAGAGGATGCTCCCGTTTACCTCGAGGTTGAGTGCCACCGAATTGCTGACATTAAAGTCAATACCGAGGCCGAAGCGTCCGGCGGGAAAGAGGCGTTTGCCCGTCCAAAGTTTCTCGAAGGGGAAGCCGGAAGCGTAGAGGTCGGCGGCCTCGGTGTTGTGGAAGCCGCAGGCAAGCCCGACGCCGACAAAGCCATAGACGTCAATGACACGGTCGGGATTCCAGCCACATAGCAAGGAGGTGAAGGAGAGCATTGCATCGACATTGCCCTGCAGGTAATCGAACTTGTAGTAGCGCAGAGGCGCCACCCAGCCGCCACGCCCCTGCCATCCGGAAAGCCCGGCACGCAAGCTGAAAGCCGGTGTGAAGCGGTAGCCGAGATTTATGGCCGCCGCGGGGGAAATGAGGTGGGAGGCACTAACCTCACCCACAGTGAGTCCCGCACCAACCTGTGGCTGCAAGAACAGGTGAGGACGGAATGAGACTGTGCGCTCGACCGACACGCTGCGCGAGAGGGAGGTCTGCGCGCCGACGGTGGTGGGGAAAGCGAGAATCAGGGTGGAGAGTGAGGCGATTGCCGTTTGTTTGATTTTATTTTTCATACTGAATGGATTTCGGGCTAAAGTTATAGAAATCCGAAGTCACCGCGCGGCAGAGAGCGTTGCGGGAATGACACGCAAGCGAGTGTTTATCGCGACAGCGAGTGGTCATTTAACACATGAGGGGGCGCGGCGGCGGTGTAGTTTTGCAGCCAACAAACGAAACACAACATGCTATGAAAAACACGATAATGAATCAGAAAGGACGAAGGATGGATATTGCGGCGGCTCTGCCAAGCACAGCACACGGCATAGCTGCCGAGGGGACAAATGCCGAGTGGCAGGGGGCGGTGACGTGCGTGAATCTGCGCCCGGGGCGGGAGTCGGGGCGACTGGTGCCTGTGGATGACCTCGAGGCTCTGGTGGATGTGGGTGCGGGGAGCGAGCCGATGCTGTGCTGGCAACATCCCGGACGGGGAGAGTGCCTGCTGCTGCGTGCGGGCAACTCGCTGAAAGTGGTGACCGGAGCTGACCGAGGAAAAGAAGCGGTGGAATGCCACGATGTGGGTGTGATGCCCTCGGCTCCGCTCTGCGCGATAGCTGAAGGGAGCGGTGAGCGGGTGGCAGTGATGACAGCCGAGAGGGCTTACTACCTGACAGCCGACGATGAGACGGGGCTATGGCGCACGGAGGTGGCACGACCGGAGTTTCCGGCGGCGACGTTCACTGCCGCATCTTACTCGACCATCACTGCCGAAGTGGGGGAGAAAGTGCTTAAAGGGGCTTACGGGAGCACCAGCCGACGGCTCGACAAGAACGACCGCGAGGCTCTGCGCGATGACCTGAACGGGGCAATGGAGGAGATAGAATGCGTGGCGCGGGCCGCGGGGAGAAGCATTGCTCCGCTGCTGATGCGCTACCGGCTGAAGGATGAGAGTGGGGAGACGCTGTTTCTATCGCCAGTGGTGCTGACGGGAACGGAAAAGGGATACCAGTGGAGCAGTGAGCTGAACACCACGACAAGCACATCGGGGGGAAGCATGAAGCGCGCGGGGTTCACGGTGGAGGCGGAATCGTTTGTGCCCCGGCTGAGGCTACCGGCAACGGTGGAGGAGGGCATAGCGCGCCGGGTGAAAACGCTTGAGGTGGAGGCCGCGGGGCCACTCGACGGGACTGAGAGCGACGGGATAGTGTGGAACAGGCTTGATGTGGCGAACAACCGGCTGCGGTTCCACATGCCGGGAATGGCTGCGACAATGACGACGGACACCGCCCGGCTGAGAGGGATCATACTCGGGGCATTGGCGAGGTTTGATGAACTGAGCGAGAGGGTGGCGAGCGTGAGCGACCCGTTTTCGGCAGCCAACCGAGGGATGAGCATCGACATAGCGGTGCCGGGAGGAGGGCTGAGCAACGCCGAGCGCAGGGCAAAGGTGCGCAAGGCTCTCGGCCGCCCGATGAAGGAGCGCGGAATCCACGAAACGCTGCTTGCCGGGGGAGGATGGAGGGCTGCGGCTTTCACCGCCGGAACGGCAGCGTGCAACGGCGACACGACGCTGTGGGGCGACGTGACGGCACTCCCTTTCGAGGGGTGGGGCGCGGGGCATTACGCAACCGAGGGGGCGGCGACAAGGTCGTGGACAGGCACGGTGTCGGTGGAAAATGCCGATGGCCGCGCTACGTGCAACACCGCCGACTATGACCACGCGCCCACCCATGTGTCGCCGCTGATAGTGTGGCCGGGAGAGAAAGGAGGAAAGCTCACTCTCAAAGTGAAGACTTCGGCCGGAACGGCGATCAAGCAAGTGGAGCTCACGCCGATTGCAGGAAGCGGCCTATCGGCATGGCTCTCCCCTACCCTGCTCCCCGCGGAACTCGACTACTCGGCGCAGAACGCTTACACGGTGAGCGCGTCGACGGTGAAGAGGGTGAGTATGCCGGGAACAATAGTAGGGACGGGGGCGGCGAGGTGTCTGGAACCGGCAGGGATGACCATGGCACCGGGAAGCAGCATCGCAGGGATGACTCCCGCCACGGCTCTGTCGTCGGCGTGGGATTTCAGCCGCGACAGGTTCTACGTGATGGGTGACGGAGGGATAAACCTGTGTGTGACCAACGCACGTCACGAGCCGGTGGCTGTGCAGCTGATCGACCGCCGGAGGGTGGAAAGCCGACAGCATATCGCCGCAGGAACAGCCGAGAGGGGTGTGGCGGTGATAGCGGGTGGATGCGCGGTGAACGTGAGAGGAAGCAAGGCGACTGACTTTGCCGGGGCGATTCCCGAGAATGCGTGCGGCATAGGCTGGGAGGGTGGCGACCTGTGGATAATGCTTGCCGACGGTAGGGCGCAGGTGAGACCCGCGGAGGCTCCCGACCGCTTCTATCTGCGCGACACTCCGCCTGTGGGAGCGACATTGAGCAGCGGCGACGGACGTCTGCACATGACCGGCAAGGATGGGATGCTGCGCGACTCACGCTACAGGGCGCACAGCGACAAGGAGGTGGAATGGAGCTGCCGGGTGGAGCTGCCGGATTATGTGGCTACACCGACGCGCGGCGCGATAGGGTCGGTGCTCCGCATCACGGCTATAGGGCTGGCGATGGTGGCGTCGGCGGTGAAGGCGCGGCTGACGGCAACGACCGACGGTGGCGCGGCCGGGATAGCTCTGGTGAGGCTGCTTCTGTCGGCGATGATAAGCGGCACGATGAAAGAGGGGCTGTTTCTGCCGGTGAGGGCGGGGCGTCGGCACTGGTTCACGATAGGGCTGAAAGGGAGCGTTTCGGCCGACATGAGATTGAGCGGGGTGAGCCTGCACATGAGATGAGAGGACGCGGAGAGCTCAGAGGACTCGGAGAACGCGGGATTACCATGCACAACAAGATTGCGAAAGATAGAGAAGGAGATGGATTTCAGGAAGATAACGCGCGAGGATGACCGCAGGCGCAAACGGCTGGAGGTGGCCTACGATCCGGTGAGGGGAATAGGGTGCTACGGGCGGCGGCTGAAGACCGACACCGGGGAGAAGCGCGACGGTGTGTGCCTGCTGCCGGTGAGTCTGCTTGAGGATAAAGCCTACCGGAGCGCACGGAGCCGGACGGCCTACGTGAAGGCGCGCTGCCGGCATGATTTTGAATACTGGGCGGTGACGTGCGCCCGCATCAAGGACAAGATAAGCGGGCGCGACATCCCTTTCAGGCTCAACGCTCCGCAGCGCAAGCTGTTAGGGGTGATGGAGCAAATGAGGACAGAGGGGAAACCGGTGAGGGTGATTCTGCTCAAGGCGCGGCAATGGGGAGGCTCGACGCTGGTGCAGATCTACATGGCGTGGTGGCAGACGGTGCTTTACACCAACTGCCACTCACTCATCTGCTCGCAGGTGAAGGACACTTCGGCTACGATAAGGGGCATGTACACGAAGCTGCTCGCGGGCTACCCCGAAGAATACTGGGAGGAGACGGACGCCGACGGGATACCGAAAAAGCGAAGCGGCACGGCGAATGGGAAGAAAAGCGCGCCGAGGTTCCGGTCGTGGGAGGGGGCACTGAACGTGCGGGAGATAGCGGGACGCAACTGCCACGTGACGATCGGTTCGATCGAGAATCAGGAGGCTGTGCGTGGCGGCGACTACGCCATGGCTCACCTCTCGGAAGTGGCGTTCTGGCGCGACACCACCCGTCGCAGCCCCGATGACTTTATCAGGGCTATCGGGGGCATCCACAACGGGCCGGGGACGCTGCTGGTAATGGAGAGCACGGCCAACGGCACGGGGAGCTTCTTTCACCGCGAGTGGCAGCGCGCTGTGGCCGGCGAGAGCGACAAGGAGGCGGTGTTTGTGGCATGGCACGAGATAGAGATATACCGCACGCGTGTGCCCGACCGCCGCGCGCTCTGGGAGAGTCTCGACGAATATGAGCGCGGGCTGTGGGATCAGGGGCTTTCGCTCGATCAGATAGGATGGTACCACCACAAGAGGCGCGAATATGCCACGCACGCGCAGATGAAGGCGGAGTTCCCGACGACGGCTATGGAGGCTTTCGTACACTCGGGATCGGGCGTTTTCGGGCAGGAACTTGTGGAACGCCTGAGGGAGAATTGCGAGGAACCGATGGCGGTGGGCGAAATCACCGGGCGCGGACTGACCGGGGCTGCCGCACTGCGAGGGGTGAAGTTTCTACCCGACAGCCGTGGCGGACTGCGCGTGTGGGAGATGCCCGCCGACGGGCCGGGACAGTGTGCGGGACAGCGTTATGTGGTGGGCGTGGACATAGGGGGCGTGAGCGACGGCGCCGACTGGAGCGTGATCACCGTGATGGACTGCGGGCTGACCGATGACTACATACCGCGCGTGGCGGCTTGCTGGCGCGGCCACATCGACCATGATCTGCTGGGGTGGAAGTGCGCGCAGATAGCGCGGTGGTATGGCGACGCGCTGCTTGTGGTGGAGAGCAACACGCTTGAGAGCGAGCGCACCGACGGCGACCCGTCGACCTACATACTGAACCGCATAGGTGAGCATTACCGCAATCTCTATCACCGCGCGGGCGTCGACGGCAAACCGGGACTGCCGGGATTCCACATGAACCGCGCCACCAAGACGTGGGCGATAACGGAGCTTGTGGGGCG
>CAYSKE010000016.1:0-20849 GCA_964431465.1 uncultured Muribaculaceae bacterium
GCCAAAGAAGAAGGCTTCAACGATATCGCCAAGGCATTTGAGATGGTGGGCGAAATCGAGCGCACTCACATGGAGCGTTACCGCACCCTGCTGAAGAATATCGAGGAGGGTATCGTGTTCTCGCGCGATGGCGACCGCATGTGGATGTGCCGCGAGTGTGGCCATATCCATATCGGCAAGTCGGCTCCGGTGGTATGCCCCGTGTGCAAGCACCCGCAGAGCTACTTTGAGCTTCGCCCTGAAAATTATTGATAAAAGTGCTCCGCCCGGCGGAGCTGTCATAAACAACAGTCACAGCCTCATGCGCAGGAGCGCATGGGGCTGTTGCGTTGTAATGGAGCGGTTTATTTTGCAGGAGTGGGATAATAGTGCTAAATTGTGGCCGGTAATTTCACAAATATCCTGAATTATGGAAATCGACAACGATAGACCTATGCCGGAACTTCCCGAACTTCCCCCTCCGCCGGTTGTGCCTGAGCCGCCGGTTGCAGCTCCTCATGCCGGGGTGGCAAAGGATGAAAAGCGCAGTCAGGCGCTTGGTACAAAGATCCTTTTCATAGCCCTCATTTCGCTTGGTCTTCTCATTCCCGACCTGTTTATCATGTCGCTGATCGGCGATCGTGAGGAAGCGCAGACCACTACCGTGGCCGAAATATCGTCGTCGTGGAGTGGCGAGCAGCTTATATCCGGACCTATTGTCACGATCCCTTACGATAGCATCTCGCCCGAAGACACCGGCGGAAAGGTGCGTCTGCTTCCCGAGTCACTTGATTTTAATGCCGACGTGAAGTCGCAGACGCTTCATCGTGGCATATATGAGTCGGTTGTATATAATGCCGATGTCAAGCTGTCGGGCGACATAAGCCTTGCGCCCCTTGAGTCACTCGGCATACCCATGTCGGCCTATCGGTTTAAGGATGCGGTTGTGACGGTGGGAATCGGCGACCTGAAAGGTGTGGAGGATATATCGGCTCTTGAGCTTGCCGGTCGCTCTGTGGAACTGGAAGGCGGACGCAATCTTCAGGTCTATAGGTTCAACTATCTCGACGAGTTTGATGAATTCGATGAAGATGTGGTTGTGATAGATGCCACGGCCTATGGCGCGACTTCGGGGTGTATGGAGGCGCAGGCCGGGATTTTTGCACCCGACAGCATGAAGTATCCCTATAGCCTGACGATGAAACTACGTGGCTCGCGGGCACTCGGTGTCACTCCGATAGGACGTCACAACGAGCTCGTGATTTCCGGCGAATGCAAATCTCCGTCGTTCAAGGGCATGTTTCTGCCGAGTGACCGCGACGTAGCCGACGGTCATTTCAAGGCAGCATGGACGCTCAATTCAATCAACCGTGATTACCCGCAGGCGTTTGTCGGGAGCCGCGCAACGTCGATAACCTCATCGGCAGCTGTGGTGGATATGCTTGTGCCGGTCGACCGCTACCAGAAGACCGACCGTGCGGTCAAATATGCGATCATAGTCGTGCTGCTCACGTTCATAGCCGTGTTGTTTGCCGAAATCATGATGCGTCATCCCATCCACGTGTTCCAGTATCTGCTGATCGGGCTGGCACTGGTTCTCTTCTATTCGCTGTTGCTCTCGCTTGCCGAGCACATGTCGTTCGGGCTCAGCTATCTTGTTGCTGCCGTGATGACCATAGGGATGATATTCCTCTACATGAAAGGCGTGTTGAAGTCGGTGAAAGTGGCACTCGTGATTGCCGGACTGCTCACGCTGATCTACACGTTCATCTACATCCTGCTCTGCCTTGAGACATTCGCCCTTCTCACCGGCAGCCTCGGACTCTTCATCGCGCTCGCCGCAATCATGTACGCAACGCTCCGCCTGCGCATCGAGTCCCGATAGACGGTTTCTGAGTGAATTTTGTTGATGGATGTGTCCCGTGACTGACTCATCGTTGTAAATTATAGAGAAATATTGAGGGAATCCGGGTATTTTTTGCCCGGATTCTTTCGTATTTGACGTCAGCGAGCTATCTTTGCAGAAATTAATTACCTGTTTTATTTCATCACCAATCTACATGAAGACATTAGCAGCAGTACTTTGTGGGTCGGCTCTTCTTGCAGCTACAGGTTGCTCGAACCAGAAGCCCAATACCCTGTCGCAGGCTGAGATTGCCGACGGCTGGGAACTCCTCTTTGATGGAGAGACTCTTAACGGATGGCGCGATTACAACGGTGATTCGCTCACACAGCCTTGGACCGTGGTCGACGGTTGCATTCAGGCTGCCGGCGACGGCTCCGATCTGTCGGGCTACATCGTTACCGACCGTGAGTTTGACAACTTTATCCTCGACTGGGACTGGAAGCTCGGCAAGGGTGGTAACTCGGGCATGATCTACCACGTTGTTGAGGATCCCTACTTCAAGGTGCCTTATGTAACCGGCCCGGAGTATCAGCTCATCGACAACGAGGGCTGGGAGGAGATCAATGCTCCCTCTAAGCTCGAGGAGTGGCAGAAACTCGGCGTGAACTACGCTATGCACCTTCCCGATGCCGACTCGATGTTCGTCAACCCGCAGGGTGAGTGGAACAACTCGCGCATCGTCTTTGACAACGGTCATGTTGAGCACTATCTCAACGGTCACAAAATTCTTGAGTTTGAGGCATGGACCGACGACTGGTTCAACCGCAAGAACTCGGGCAAATGGGAGAGCGCTCCTGAGTATGGTCTCGCCGACCGCGGTGTGATCTGCCTTCAGGATCACGGTTCGCCCGCTTCGTTCCGCAACATCAAGATCAAGCAGCTTCCCAAAAAGGTCACCGGCGAGGCTAAGGATCTTTTCAACGGCAAGGATCTTACCGGCTGGGAGAACAACGGCACTGAGCTCTGGTATGTCAACGACGAGGGTCTCATGGTGTGTGAGAGCGGCCCCGACAAAGCCTATGGCTACCTCGCAACACGTGAGTACTACAACGACTTTGATCTGACTGTCGATTTCAAGCAGCTTGCCAATGGTAACTCCGGTATCTTCTTCCGCTCGTTTGTAGAGCCCCCGGTGAAGGTGCACGGTTGGCAGTGTGAGGTCGCTCCCAAGGGTCAGGACAGCGGCGGCATCTATGAGTCTTACGGTCGCGGCTGGCTCCAGCAGATCCCCGACGACAAGGAGGATATCCTCAAAGAGGGCGAGTGGAACACCATGCGCCTGCGTGTCGAGGGTGACCACGTGCAGACATGGCTTAACGGCGAGCCGATGGTTGATTTCACCGACGAGAAGATCGGCGACGCACAGGGTCGCATAGCTCTTCAGATCCACGATGGCGGCGGTATCAAAGTATTGTGGAAAAATCTTAAAATTACAAAACTATAAGTCGAAAAATAGTTTCTAATTTGTATCTTTGTAGCCGGATGCTGTAGTGGCGTCCGGCTACAATGTTTTTGTTGTGTGGCAGAGGGTCGCATGGCGGCTGCTGCCCGAGAGACTTGTTCACCAAATTTAAAATCTAAGTAAACCAATCGATATATCAAATGGCAAATGTTAAGACAGATCGCCGCACGTTCCTGAAAACGGCAGGTCTACTCACCCTGTTCTCCATCGTGCCCCGTCGGGTGCTCGGAGGACCCAACCACATTGCGCCGAGCGATCAGCTCTGCAAGGGTATCATCGGTACCGGCGGCATTGGCCGCAGTTCATATCACTTCACCAGCGACGACGCTTACCGTCTTGTCGCTTTATGTGATGTTGATGCAAATCATCTCCAGAAAGGACTTGAGCAGGCTCAGTCGAAGCTCAAGGTCAATCCCAAGACTTACCATGACTACCGTGATCTGATTCAGGATCCCGATGTCGACGTGGTACACGTTGCCACTCCTCCCCACTGGCATGCCAAGATGGCTATCGACGCTGCCAATGCCGGTAAGGACGTGTGGTGTGAAAAGCCCATGACCCGCACAATCGGCGAGGGCAAGCGCGTGCGTGAGGCTATCAAGCGCAACAACCGCATTTTCCGTCTGAACACATGGTTCCGTTTCAAAGACAACTTCTACGGTCTCGGCACGACTGTCGAGCCCCTGAAGAAGCTCGTCGACAGCGGTGTGCTCGGCTGGCCGCTCAAGGTGACCATCTCTGGTGCCAACGGTTTTGCATGGAAATTCTTTTGGGTAGGTAAGGAAAATCTCGTGCCTGAGAAGGTGCCTGCCGAACTCGACTATGATATGTGGCTCGGCCCGGCTCCCTACAAGCCCTACAACGTTCACCGCACGCACCAGACCTTCCGCGGTTATTGGGACTATGACGGTGGCGGTCTTGCCGACATGGGTCAGCACTACATCGACCCTGTGCAGTATTTCCTCGGCAAGGACGATACATTCCCCATCAAGATCGAGGTCGACGGTCCGCAGCAGCATCCCGATGCAGTGGGCACATGGCGCAAGATCATCTACACTTACGACGACGGTTGCCAGATCGTGCTCGAAGGTGAGGGCTATGAGTCAAAAGGTAAGGTTCCCTACATCGAGGGTCCCAACGGTAAGGTATATCAGGGCTTCGAGGTTGAGCTCAATGGCAAGCCCGCTCCCGATATCATGAACATGATCGCCGAGCTTCCTGATCCGGAGCCTCAGAACACTGACTTCGTGAAGTGCCTGAAGAACCGCGAGAAGTTTGCGCTCAACGAGGACAACGGCTTCCACAGCAGCACGATCGTCAATCAGGGTGTGTGCGCGCTGCGCCTCAACCGCACTCTTGAGTTTGATCCCGTGACCATGACGTTCATCAACGACGAGGAGGCTAACCGTCTCATCGAACAGCCTTGCCGCGACGGTTGGAAAGTCTGAGCCAATAGATTTTCCACATTCACAACCACCACGTTTTGACTAAGAAATTATGAGAAAAATATTCATATCGGCTTTGCTCGCAGTCCTCACGCTCCCGGGTATGACCATGGGAGCGCAGGACTCGCGCAACCGTGCGGCTTCGACTATCGTTGCCGACGCTCTGGCTCAGCTTCCGGCTGCCCGCCAGAACAACTATAACAACCTGATGGGTGAAATCGCGGGCACAGGCACAGAGGGAGTGCTTCAGCTCGCATCCATGCTTGTGCCGGCCGACAAGGGGCAGAACAACCTCGTTGAGTATGCGCTCAGCGGTGTTGTAAACTATGTCGGTGCCGACGCAAACAACCCCCAGCGCGCAGCAGTGCGTCAGGGTCTTATCCAGGGAGTGGAGAGATGCACCGACGATGCCAACCGTGCATTCCTCCTCTCACTTCTTCAGCGCATCTCGGCTCCTGAAGATGCAAAGGTGTTCGAGAAATATCTCAGCGACGATTATCTGCGTGAGACTGCTCTTGCCGGTCTCTCTACCGTGCCCGACGGTGGTGCCGCTCTGCTGGCTGCCATGAAAGCCGGTGCTGCTCCCCGTGCCGATCTCGCCCGCGTAGCCGGTTACATCGGTCTTAAGGATGCCGAGCCTATCCTGCTTGCGTGGATTCCCGGTGCCGACGGCAAGACTCTCGACGCTATCTACTACGCTCTCGGTCAGGTGGGCACGTCCAAGTCGCTCCCCGCTCTGATGAAGGCTGCCAAGGCAGCCAACTTTGAGTGGCGCAACGACAACAATGCCACCGAGGGACTTCTGACTCTTCTCAACAACATGGCCGCTAATGGCGAGGGCCCTCTTGCTGTAAAGACCGCAAAGACTCTTGTCAAGAACGATAAGGACTATGTGAGCAGCTCGGCTATGCGCGTGATCTCCAAGGTCAGCGGTCGCGCTTCGCTGCCGCAGCTCCTTGAGGCCATGAAGAATCCCAGCCGCGCTACCCGTTTCGACGCCCTGCGCAACTGTGAGCCGTGGGCCGACGAGACAGTTTACGCTAAGCTCGGTGAGATTGTCAACAGCAAGAAACCGTCGCCCGCTAAGTCGGACATCGTCAACTGGTTCGGTGCAAACCACGTGGCTTCGCAGATCGGCACCGTCAACGCTGCCATGAATTCTACCGACAGCGATCTGGCCAAGGCTGCTATCCGCGCTGCAGGACGCATCGGTGGTGATGAGGCTCTCAACGCCCTCATCCCGCAGCTTGCAGGTGAGCACTCCAAGGAGGCTGCCGCCGCTCTTCTCGCTTTCAACGGTAAGGTGAATCCCGGCATCGTGAAAGCTCTCGACAACGAGTCCGTGCAGATTCCCGCTCTCGGCATCGCTGCAAAGCGCCGCATGACCGAGGCCGCTCCCAAGGTGTTCTCGCTTCTCAACTCCGGCAACAAGGAGGTTAGCGACGCTGCCTATGCCGCTCTCCCCGGTGTTGTCACCACTTCTGACTTCGACCGTCTCAGCAAGATCATCGAGAAGGATGGAGGCAAGCACACTGCCGATCTTCAGGCTGCCCTGAAATCGTCGGTAAGAAACCTTCCCGCCGATGCGCAGTACAAGATGGTGAACTCCAAGCTCACCGCTTCGTCGGATCCTTCGCTCTACTATCCTTCGCTCGCACAGGTAGGCAACTCAGAGGCTATCGCCACTCTCGCCAAGGGCTATGAAAAGGGCAACCGTCAGGCTGCTTTCGACGCCCTTCTCACTGTGGACAACCTCGAGATGCTCGACATCCTCTATGATATTGCTGTCAAGGATCAGGCTCACTCAGCTCCCGCGCTCGACCGCTACAACAAGCTGATCAGCCGCTCCGACTTCAACAACGTGAGAAGATACCAGCTCTACCGCAAGGGTCTTGAGGCTGCCAGCGACGTGCATGTGAAGAACCGCCTGATCGAGGCTCTCGCCCGCACTCAGACATATCCTGCCCTCCTCGTGGTTGAGAACTACACTACCGATCCGGGCAATCAGGAGTATGCAGCCGAAGCTATCCGCACGATCGTTTCAAAGAACCCCGATTTCGGTGGTGCAGCTGTCAGTGAGGCTCTTGACAAGGCTGCTGCTGCTTTCCAGGCTGTAGGCACCGCCGATGCCGGATATGCACTCGACGACGTGAAAGGCATGAAGTCACGTCTGCCCGAAAACGGCTACACCGACGTGCTTGCTTCTAACCCGACCCTCAAGGCCGTGGCCATGAACCCCGAGGCAGCAAAAACAGCCAAGAATGCCGCCAAGAAGAAAGCTGAGACTGCTGCTACCGCTGCTGCCAAGGCTTGGAGCACCGCCAACAACACGCTCAGCTACAACGGCACCGAGCGCTCGGTTGTGGCTCTCCCCGGCGACTACGAGAACTTTGAGATGATGTTTGAGTGGAAGGGCAACGGTGCTGTAGGTGTCCGCTCGATGGAGCAGATCAACCTCGGCGGCGAGGCTTCGGGTGTCCTCTCAGCCAATGCCGGAAATGGCGTTGAGCACAAGGGTGCCGTTAACCCCGCCGGTGAGTGGAACACCACTTATATCAAGGTGAACAATGACCGTATCACCGTGATCGAAAACGGCGAGACTGTCATGAACAACGAGACCATGGGCAACCCCTACAAGGAAGGCCAGCCCGCTTACTCGACCGGTGAGATCCTCTTCATCGGCGAAGGTCAGCCCCTCGAGATCCGTGAGCTCTTCATCCGCGAGCAGCCCTCGACCCCTGTCACCGAGCTTTCAGCAGAAGAGGCAGCCGACGGCTTCGAGCTTCTTTTCGATGGCCGCTCGATGCACAAGTGGACCGGCAACAAGGTCAACTATACTCCTGTCGACGGCACAATCTTTGTGAACGCACAGTATGGCAGCGGTGGTAACCTCTACACTGTGGATGAGTTCAGCGACTTCATCCTCCGCTTTGAGTTCATGTTTGAGAAGGAGGGTGTGAACAACGGTATCGGTATCCGCACTCCCATGGGTGTCGACGCTGCCTATCACGGCATGGAGATTCAGGTGCTCGATCATGACGCTCCTATCTACAAGGGTCTCCGTCCCTATCAGGTGCACGGTTCAGTCTACGGCATCATCCCCGCAAAGCGCGTGGTGTTCCCCGGCCTTGGCGTATGGAACACCGAGGAGATCCGTGCCGTGGGTGACCACATCACAGTAACAGTCAACGGTGAGGTAATCCTCGACGGCAACATCCGCGAGGCCACTCAGGGTCACAACGTGGCACCCGAGGGTGAGAAGAGCAACCCCTACACTGTTGACCATCTTAACCATCCCGGCCTGTTCAACAAGAGCGGCCATGTCGGATTCCTCGGTCACGGCTCGGGAATCAAGTTCCGCAACGTCCGCATCAAGGATCTGAGCAAATAAAAGTCAGTAAAAGACGCATGAGCGCCAAAAACTTGGAAACAACAAACACAGGTAAACCCGCTCCCTTGACCATTGTGGTCATCGGAGCGGGTAACCGCACGGCTAAATACCTTCACTACATCCTCAATCATCCCGATGAGGCGAAGATTGTGGGAGTGGTTGAAATCAATGATTTGCGTCGGCATAATGTAGCTAAGGAGGCAGGACTCAAAGTCACGCAGTGTTTCAGCGATGTCGACTCATTTTTCCTTGACCCGGTCAAAGCTGATGCTGTGCTGATATGCACTCCTGAGCACGCGCATTTCCGCCCGGCAATGCTTGCGCTCGATCACGGTTACCACGTCCTGCTGGAGAAGCCTATAGCGCAGTCGCTCGAGGAGTGCCGCGCCATAGCCGAGAAAGCCAACAGCCGCGGTCTCACCGTGGGTATATGCCATGTGCTGAGGTATCACCCCTACTTCCGGAAGTTCAAGGAGCTTGTCGATAACGGCGAGCTCGGTAAGATTGTGTCGATCGATCACCGCGCTTCAGTGGGTCTCGACCGTGCCACACACTCTTATGTGCGCGGTATCTTCAACCGCGAGAAGAAGACTAATCCGGTGTTGCTCTCCAAGTGCTGTCATGATGTCGACTTTCTTGTGTGGCTTATCGGTTCCAAGTGCCGGCGGTTGTCGTCGTTCGGCTCCCTGCGTTGGTTTACTTCAGAGGCAGCTCCGGCAGGGGCGGCTGAGCGGTGTATCAGTTGCAGCATAGAGGAGACATGCCCTTACTCGGCAGTAAACCTCTATAAGCGTCGCGGAGAGTGGACCAAGAATTTCGACGTGCCCGACGGAAGCACTCTTGCCGAAGTTGTCGATCGCGAGCTTGAGAGCGGCGTGTTTGGGCGTTGTGTATATCATTGCGACAACGACGTGGTTGATCATCAGGTGCTTTCCATGATTATGGAGAATGATGTCACCGTGAACCTGTCGATGGACTTCTTCACGCTCGAGGATCACCGCATCACCCACATCTGCCTCACTCACGGTGAGATTTATGGTGATGAGAGCAAAATCACTGTCAATGATTTCCGTAACCGCACAACCACGGTTTATGATTTCAGCGACCTTGAGGGTACTCCTTTCCATGCCGGCGCCGATCTCGAGATCATACGCGATTTTGTCAACACACTGCGCATGAGAAATCATGCCGGCCTGCTGACCGATATCAATGACTCTATCGAGAGTCACCGCATCTGCTTCAACGCCGATGTGTCGATGAAACGCGACGTTTCCATCGGCTGACACAGAACACAATAGGACAATTTCTTATATCAAGAGCGCCCGGGGCTTATCCTCGGGCGCTCTCACATAAAAGAATTTGCAGAATAGCTCAGTAGGGAAGAGCCGGCGCAGGGATGAGTGCCTCGATGTCGGCCTGCGTGCCGTTGAATGGTCCCTTATGCTCGAGCTTGATGGTGCACATCGCGGCAGCGAAAGTTCCTGCCTCCTGATAGGAGGCACCACGCGCACGCATATACAGATACCCGGCCATGTAGGTATCGCCGCACCCCGTTGTGTCAACGACTTCCTTTGCTGGTATCGCGGGAATCTCATGGAAAACGCCGTCGGCATAGATGAGCGATCCCTTCTCGCCGAGGGTGAGCAGCACTTCGCGGCATCCCCAGTCGGCAAGTGTCCGGGCAGCCTCGTATGGATCAGTAAGTCCGGTAAGCACCTCCATCTCCATCTCGTTGGCTTTGAGGATGTGGATATAAGGCATTGCCTCGCGCTTGATCTCATAGTCGACCGGATAGACTTTATCGCCGACTACCTCACGCAGATAGCCTTGAATATCCACCGAAACGATGCCGCGTTGCGACAGGTCTTTTATCACGTCAAACGAGAAATCATCGGCCAGAAGTGTACCAAGATGAAAGATGCGTGCCTGAGCACCGGCAAGATTGTCGGTGGTGAAGGGATCGGCCTTGGCAAGTACACGCTGGGTGCGATCGGCCATATTCTCGGCATATTTGTTCTCAAAAAACACCGAATGGCGGCTCGGGAGTGATGTGACGTCAATACCGTCGGTCCGCAGCTCGTCGATGACGGCAGTGTTGTCGTCGCCCACGGCGGTGATAAGCTTGAAAGAGCTGTGGTCGAGACCGGCGAGTGCCTTGGCGAAGTAGTAGGCCGTGCCTCCGGGCATGTGGGCCTCAAATTTCGGCGTGATAACCTTATCGTGGGTTATGTGGCCTATGCAGCATATATCGGGTGTAGCGGAGATTTTGCTCATGCGGTCTTGTTGGCGGCGCGAAGCCGGCTCACTGAATAGAGTAATACAAAAAGATAACCGATCGCGGGCACGATGAACGAAAACGACATTGTGGTGGCATCAGCCACGAGTCCCATAAGGAATGTACCCACGGCACCGCCGATAGGTGTCATCATCAGGAGCGACGAGGCAAGTTTCACCGAACGGCTGTCGACTCTCGCGATGGTGATGGCGAAGATCGTGGGGAACATTATCGCCTCAAATGCGTAGCAGGCAAAAAGACCCGCTTTTGAAGCTATGCCGAGATCAAACGTGACGAGCAGCGAGCACACCACGGTCATCAGGCCGCAGAACGCAAGCACCTTCTCGGCCTTCACGCGGCTCATGATCCAGCTTCCGCCGATGCGGGCAAGCATGAACAGACCGAGCGCGCCGAATGAAAGCACCGCCGAAGCCATAGTCTTGTCCATCCACCCCTCGGCAGTGGTGTAGTTGATGAAAAGACTGTTGATGGCGATTTCTGAAATCTCGTAGCAGAAGAGAGCGAAGAGCCCGAACCTGAACCCCCGGTCGCTGAGCAGACGGGCGATTGTGGAGCGCGTAGAGGTGAGAGTGGTGTCGGTGGGTGTGCTCTCAGAAGTGATTTCCGGTAGCTTGACTTTAGAGAAGATCAATGCAACGATAAGCACGACCACAGCCATAATGGCATAGGGAACGTCAACGCTGCCTGTGCCGTCGGCCGAGAAAAGAAATCCACCCACCATCACCGGCGCGAGAATGCAGCCGAGTCCGTTGAACGACTGAGCCAGATTCAGGCGGCTTGCGGCTGTGTCGTGGGAGCCGAGCACCGATGCGTAGGGGTTGGCGGCTGTCTCGAGTATGACGAGTCCGCATCCGATCACAAAGAGTGCGGCAAGAAATATCCCGAATGACATTGTCGAAGCTCCGGGGATAAATAAAAGTGAACCTACGGCAAAGAGCTGCAGACCTATCACAACTCCGCGACGGTAGCCCAACCGGGTGATGATCACACCTGCAGGGATCGCCATGAGGAAATATCCGAGATATGTGGTAGCTTGAATAAGTGTCGATTGCGTGATGGATATCGACAGCGATTCCTGAAAATGCTTGTTGAGCACGTCGAGAGTGGCGCGCGCAAATCCCCACATGAAAAACAATGAGGTGATGAGTATAAACGGGAGCAGATATTTCTTTTCGACAAGTCGGCTCATTGGATTGATGTATTGTGGATTAATTGGGAAGCATGGCAAGGAAGGCATCCTCGTCGATTACCGGCACACCGAGCTTTTCTGCTTTCTGCAATTTTGCGGGGCCCATGTTGTCACCGGCAAGGATGAAGTCGGTGTTTTTCGACACACTACTGCCGTTTTTGCCGCCATGTGCTTCGATTATGGCTTTGTATTCGTCGCGTGAGTGATGGGTGAAAGTGCCGCTTATGACGATGGTTTTACCGGCAAAAGTGTCGGAGAGCGCGGCATCATGTCCGTCGGGCATCGCCATCTGCACTCCGGCCTGACGCAGCCTGTCGATGATGATGCGGTTATCGGGGTTGCTGAAGTATTGGATAATGCTCTCGGCGATGCGTGGGCCGATATCTTCAATCTCAACCAGACGCTCATAGGGAGCCGAAGCGATTGTGTCGATGTCGCCAAGTGCTTTTGCAAGTTTCTTTGAGCCGGTTTCACCCACATAGGGGATTGAGAGGGCGTAGACCACACGCTCAAACGGCACCTGACGGCTTTCGTCTATCCCTTTGATGATGCGTTTGGCTCCCTTGTCGGCCACTCCTTCGAGCGCAGTGAGCTTCTCGACCGTGAGATCATATATGTCAGCGATGTCCTTCACAAGCCCTGTATTGACAAGCTGCATCACCATCTCCTCGCCGATACCCTCGATGTTCATCATGCGTCGTCCCACAAAATGCTCTATGCGTCCGGCAATCTGCGGCACGCATCCCGTTTTGTTGGGGCATATCCATGCCGCTTCACCCTCCACTCTCACGAGCGGCGTGCCGCACGATGGGCAGACGGTGACAAATTCCACTCGCTTGGCATCGGGAAGACGTTGCGCTTCATCCACGCCCGTGATTTTGGGGATAATCTCGCCACCTTTCTCCACCCAGAGCATGTCATGCTCATGCAGGTCGAGACGCTGCATTATGTCCTGATTATGGAGCGATGCGCGCTTCACCACGGTGCCCGAGAGAAGCACCGGCTCAAGATTGGAGACGGGAGTTATGAGCCCCATGCGCCCTACTTCAAAAGAGACGTAGCGCAGACGGGTGAGTGCCCTTTCGGCTGCAAACTTGTAGGCTATCGCCCAGCGCGGCGACTTGGCGGTAAACCCGAGATTAAGCTGCTGCTTAAGTGAATTGACCTTAAACACAAGGCCGTCGGTAGCCACCGGGAGTGCTTTGCGCTCGGTGTCCCAGTAGGAGATGTATTCATTGACCTGCTCAAGCGAGTCGAGCAGACGCACATGTTCTGAAATCCTGAAGCCCCATGACCGGGCAGCCATGAGATTGTCGTAGTGATTGTCGTAGGGGAGTGTGTCGCCGAGGACGTAATAGAATATCGCGTCGAGGCCGCGCTTCGACACCTCTTTGGGGTCGAGCAGTTTCAATGTGCCCGACGCTGCGTTGCGCGGATTGGCAAACAGCGGTTCCTCGTTGAAGGCGCGCTCGGCATTGAGGCGTTCAAATTCTTTCCACGGGAGCAACACCTCGCCGCGTATCTCCAGATTACGCGGCCATCCTTCTCCTTGCAGAGTGAGCGGGATGCTGCGTATGGTCTTGATATTGTCGGTGACGATATCGCCTCGTGTGCCGTCGCCTCGCGTCACGGCACGCACCAGTCGGCCGTCCTCATAGATGAGCGAGATCGACGTGCCGTCAAATTTCATCTCTCCCACGATCTGAAAGTGCTCACCCTCGAGTCCCTCCTTGACGCGGGTGAAAAATGCGTCGACCTCCTCGATGCTGTAGGTGTTGCCGAGCGAGAGCATCGGACGTATGTGGAGTGTCTGCTCAAACCCCTTGGTGAGGTCAGAGCCGACGCGGTGGGTGGGTGAGAGGGGATCGTCGACCTCGGGATGTTCCTTTTCAAGCTGCTCGAGTTCTTTAAGCAGAAGATCGAAATCGCGGTCGGAAACCGTAGGATCGTTCAGGACGTAGTACCGGTAATTGTGGGCGTTGATGACACGGCGTAGTTCCTCGGCGCGCTGTTGGGGTGACATTATCGGGATTGAGGTCGTTGATGAATGTACTTAAACCTGATTGAAACAAAAACGCCGCTTTGTGCGGCGCGTGTTCACATTGTGCCGATCACTCGGCGTGCGCCGATGTAGCGGCGTTTGTAATATGGTGCTGAAGTGGTGTCGATCCTGACTCCGCCTGATGTGGCTGAGTGGATGAACGTGACTTCGTCGGTCTCCGGATCATAGTCGATCGCTATGCCCACATGGCCAACTCTTGTTGTGCCTCCTGCGCGTCCGCCGAAAAAGAGGAGGTCGCCGGGAAGGATATCTGATTTCTGCTCTATCTCGAGTCCCTGAAGGTATTGGTCGCGCGACGATGAGCCGAGTGAGTAGCCGAATTCCTTGAAGATATGGGTGGTGAAACCGGAGCAGTCAAAGCCTTTTGTGGTTTTGCCGCCGCGGCGGTAGCGGGTACCGATAAATTTGTTGGCGTAGTCAAGTATGTCCTGCGCGAGCTGCATGTGCTCGTTTTCTTCCTCCATGAGCAGCTCCATGCCTGCGGCTGATGAAACTGTGAGGTTATTGATCAGGTCAAACTTAAAGGTTCCTGCGTCAGCGACAATATCAAAATCGGGCTGCAGATATGTGGTCTGCGGCTCGTCGGCCGACGCGGCGAATGGCGTAACGCCCGCTATGGTCAGAAGTGCCGAAATTATGAGATTGCGCATTACTTACAAAGATTACCTGAGTTAAATGGAGCTTTGATTGGAAGTCCACATGCAAATATAGCAAAAAGGGCTGAATTAAGCCGGGTGATATTGGATCAAATTTTGTTAAAAATGACTATTTTCGTGTAGCGGATTTGATTCCGCACAACAATTATGGGAAAAGAGATTGAAAGAAAATTCCTGCTGGCCGACGACAGCTGGCGCCGACTGGTGGAGACGTCGGTAGAAATGCGGCAGGGCTATCTGTCGCGACGCCCTGAGGCTACTGTGAGGGTGAGGGTTGCGGGCGACCGCGCATGGATCACCGTGAAGAGTAAGAACCGCGGCGTTGAGCGTAATGAATGGGAGTACGGGATACCGGTGCATGACGCTCTCGAGATGCTGTCGCACCATGGGATGATTCAGGGCAATGTGCTGAGCAAGACGCGTCACATCGTCGGTTACGGCGGTTTCCGGTGGGAGATCGACGAGTTCCACGGCAGCCATGAGGGGCTCGTCGTGGCCGAGGTTGAAATCAGTTCGGCCGATGAGGATGTGCCGCTTCCGCCGTTTATTGGTGAGGAGGTCACGGGTGATCCCGCTTACTACAACTCGACGCTTGCCGGCTGAAACCAAAGTGCATGAAAAAACGAGTGTCTCTGCCTGCAAAGGCTGAAACACTCGTTTAGAGTATTGTGTAGTGGAGGATTACACCGGCTGTTTCGATTTGGCTGCAGTGTGAATCCTGATTGACTGATGCGTGATTATTTCACGGCATCGGTGAGCTCTGAACCGGCTTTGAACTTAACGACTTTGCGTGCCGGAATTTCGATCTTGGCCTTGGTTGCGGGGTTAATGCCGGTGCGGGCTGCTTTCTCTGCAACTGAGAATGTGCCGAAGCCGATGAGCGATACTTTGTCGTTGGCGATGAGAGCCTCAGAGATGGATGCGATTACTGCGTCCAGTGCGTCTTTCGACTGAACCTTAGAGAGTCCAGATTTTTCTGAAATAGCGTTTACAAGTTCGGTCTTGTTCATAATTGTTTGTGTGATAATGTTGAATATTATTCGGCGTAAATATAGGGTTTAATTCTGTATCAATGCAAGAAAAAACAGAAAAAAAAGCGTTCTGGCATAAAATTGTTGTGAAAAAGATTAAGGATTATTCTTTTTCCGACAATTCAAGCCATCTCAACTCTTTTTCGTCAAGAATATCGGTAAGCTCCTTATAGCGTGCCGCAAGCTCCGATATGTCGCGGTCATCGGTCTGTGTGCCATTGAAGATCGCTTCAAGCGACTTCTTTTCGGCCGTGAGGGTGTCGATGTCGATGCTAAGTTGCTCAAGCTCTTTCCGCTCTTTGAACGTCAGTTTCGGCGGCCGCGTAGCCTTGGCCGGACGAGCTGCCGTTGTAGCGGCTTTGGCCTCCTTGAGGGCGTTTTCCTCTTTCTGACGCTCCTCACGTGCCTGCGCATACTCGGTGTAGGTGCCGGGAAAATCTCGCACAGTGCCGTCACCCTCCATCACAAAGAGGTGATCGACCGTAGTGTCGAGGAAGAAGCGGTCATGGCTCACTATGATCACACACCCCTTGAACTCGCTCAGATATTCTTCGAGAATGCCGAGGGTGATTATGTCGAGATCATTGGTGGGCTCGTCGAGTATCAGGAAGTTGGGCGACTGCATGAGCACCGTGGCGAGATGCAGACGGCTACGCTCGCCACCGCTGAGTGTGGAGATGCGTTTGCGCTGATCGGCGGGGGAGAAGAGAAACTTCTGCAGGAACTGCATCGGTGAGAAGTGCTGACCGCCGTTTATCACAATGTCCTCGGCAAGCTCGGTCACTGCGTCGGCCACGGTCTTGTCGGGGTCGAGCGAGAGTCCCTCCTGACAGTAGTAGCCGAATCTCACTGTTTCGCCGAGGTTCCATTCGCCGCTGTCGGGTGCAATGATACCTTGCAGGAGCTTGATGAAAGTGGATTTGCCGGCACCGTTGGGGCCGATGATCCCCACCTTTTCATAACGGGCGAACGTGTAGGTGAAATCGTCCAGTATGAGTTTGTCGCCGAAGCGTTTTGTCACCCCTTTCGCCTCAAAGATCTTTGAACCGATGTAGGTCGACTTCACATTTAGCTCCACATTTTTCTCACGCAGGTCGATCGAGCGGGCGTGTGATTTAAGTTCATGGAAAGCGTCGATGCGGTATTTGGCTTTTCCTGCACGGGCTTGTGGCTGCCGGTTCATCCATTCCTGCTCGCGGCGCAGGGTGTTGCGGGAGCGGGCAAGATCGGCGGCCATGGCTTCGATGCGCTCGGCACGCCGACGCAGATAGTAGTCGAAATTGCCGTCGTAGGAGTAGAGATGCGTGCGGTCTATCTCGATGATGCGGTTGGTCACCCGGTCAAGGAAATACCTGTCGTGGGTCACCATGAGCAGAGCCGAGCGGGTGCGTCGCAGATATGATTCGAGCCACTCCACCGTGGGTATGTCGAGGTGGTTGGTGGGCTCGTCAAGAATTATTACCTGCGGGTTCGCCACTATCACGGCGGCAAGAGCCACGCGCTTGCGTTGGCCGCCCGACATCTTTTCAAGCGGGAAATCGCGCCGGCTTTCTCCAAGCTGGTCGACTAGACGGGTGAACTGAGCCGAAAGTGCCTCCGCGTCATCGGCGTGCATCCCGGCAGCAATCGCTTCATCAGCTATCCGGCGTGCTTCGGTGTTGACCGTCGCGCCGTCGGGGAAGTGCGGCGACTGTTCGAGAAAGCCTATTGTGAGACCGTCGCGCCTTATGACTGTGCCTGAATCAGGGCTGTCGAGGCCTGTGATGCAGCGCAGCAGTGTGGTTTTTCCGGTGCCGTTCTTAGCGATAAGACCGATCTTGTCCCCCTCCGATATCCCCAGAGTGACATCGGCAAAGAGCATACGGTCGCCTACACTTTTCGTCAGGCTGTCTATCTGCATCAGTATGGCCATGATTCCCGGAAAAGCTGGTGGGTATTACTCCATCAATTCAATGCGGTTGCCGTCGGGGAGGACGCAGTTGGACGAATGCACTCCAATCACATTAAGTGCCGCATCGCCTATCTTGGCGGTGCCGTCCTTTATCGGGCGCGTCTTGAGTTTGGCGACAGCCTCCTCGGCATCAATCACCTCAAGGCTTATGTGGTTACCGAATAGCAGCTCCTCCTGAGTGGGTGCCGTAGGCGACAAAAGAATTTCGAGCTGATCTTCTCCTTCGGGGACACGCAGCAACATGACGCTTAGTTTATCGGGAACAACCTCTACATCCCAGTCGGCTTTGAAACCGAGCACGTCGCAGAAGAAATCCTGTGCGGTCTTTTTGTCGGGCACATAGAAGCCGAGATGATTCATGCGGTTTGACACGCGTGTGGTGGGCATGTGCTTGCCGCGGGTCTTCCCGAAATCTCCGTCATCGGTGTACTCCACAAACTCAAGCTGATGTCCTGTCGGGTCAGTCATGAAGAAGTTTATGATGCCCATGTCAAGTTTCTTCACCGAGTCGGGCACCTCGTAACCCTTTGCCTTGAGGTACTGGCGCATCCCTTCGGCATCGGTAGTCTCAACCGCGTAGTGAAGCAGCCTGTCGCTCCCTGCTTCCTTCTCAGGGAAAAGCTCGATGATCTGGCGATTGTTGATCTTGATAGCCGAGAGGCGGGTCGAGCCGTCGGGGTTGTCATATCTTATCGACTCGTCAAATCCGAAACACTCTTTCAGAAAATCACGTGTCGCATCGAGATCAGAGCAGTAGAGCGCGGCGTGGGCAACCCCGATGATGGGCGGACGCTCGGGTGTCGGGGTCGATGTGGAAGTCGACGTGGTGCAGGAGAGCATCGGCAACAGTGCCAGAGAAAGCAGAATCTTTTTCATATTGAGAGAAACCTATGGAGGTTATCAATATTTCAATGTTTCAAGCCAATAGCCGAGATCGTCGGTCCAGACTTTCTTGAAAGGACGGTCGAGCCATCCGAAACCGTGGTTGCCGGTAGGATAGATGTGGATGGAGGCATTTATCCCTTTCTCCTGAAGAGCCATGTAGTAGCGCAGACCATTGATGGGCTCTACAATATCGTCATCGCCGCAAAGCACGATGAAAGCCGGAGGAGTCATGGAGTCTACGCGCAGGTCGGGAGAGTAATGGCGCAGAGTCTGCTCGTCGGCATCTTTGCCGAGGAGGTTATCGCGCGATCCTTTGTGCACATTGGCATCATCCCACATCGAGATCACAGGGTAGAGAAGGATTGTGAAAGCGGGACGCGACTCGGGGTCGGGGGCGAGCGTCGAAACAGTGGCGGCAAGGTGGCCTCCGGCCGACGAACCCATCACACCCACTTTCTTAGGGTCGACTTTCAGGTCGGCGGCCTGTGACTTGATGTATCTCACAGCCTCCCATGCGTCGTTGAGGGGGAGCTCACGGTTTCCGGCAGGGAGCGTGTAGTTGAGCACCGCGTAGGTGATATTGTTGTCAAGCATCCAGTCGGCGGCGTCAAAGCCCTCATTGCCCATCGAGACAAAGAAATAGGCACCACCGGGATAGGCCACGACTGCGCGGCCGTCGGGATTGGCGGGAGAGAAAATTGTCATTTCGGCACCCGACGAGAGTTTTACTTTCTTTCCGTCCTCGGGAGCGATGGCCGACGCGCCGAGTGCAACGGCGCAGAAGAGAATTGCAAGAATCTTTTTCATGGATTGGTTTATTTATAAGAAGCAGAGAATTAACACTTGAGCCACTACGACGCGCAGAAACATCGTGAGCGGGTAGACCGTGGAGTAGGCCACGGCCGGAGCATCGTTGCCGGTTGAGTTTGTGCCGTAGGCGAGTGCCGGTGGATCGGTGTAGCCGCCCGACATCAGACCCATGATCGAGAGGAAGTTGATCTTGTAGACTCCGCGGGCGATGCACCCGACGATGATCAGAGGCACAACCGTGATGATGAAGCCCCAGATGACCCACCACATGCCTGTGGGGTTGAACACTGTAGTGAAGAATCCCTGACCGGCCGAAATGCCCACCGAGGCAAGGAAGAGGCATATACCGAGCTCACGCAGCATCATTGAGGCCGATGAGGAGGTGTAGGTGATGAGTTTGAGGCGATAACCGAAACGGCTCAGCAGGATAGCCACAACAAGCGGACCCCCCGCAACGCCGAGCTTCATGCCGTAGCCCACATTGACCGAACCGAGGATGATGCCGAGAAGCACACCCACGAAGATGGTGATGAGGTTGGGATGGTCGAGACGTTTCATCGAGTTGCCGAGCTTCACGGCAAGACGTTCGATATCGTTGATCGTACCCACCACCGTGATGCGGTCGCCCATCTGCAGGCGCAGGTTTGCCGAAGCGAGAAGATCCACACCGGCGCGGCTGACGCGTGTGGCGTTGAGATGATAACCGTTGTGCAGGCGTAGCTGTCCGAGCGACACACCGTCATACTTGCTCTGGGTGATGACTATGCGGCGGCTCACAACCGATGCCGGGGTAGCGGTGTCCCAGTCCATTTCCACCACGCGGCCGAGGATAGCCTTGAAGCGGTGTTCGTCACTGGCCGACATCACGATAAACACCTTGTCGCCGAGTGAGAGCTTGGTTGTCGACACCGGGATGATCAGTTCTCCCGCCGTGGTCATCAGGCGCGAGATCACGAAGTTGCACTGGATTATATCGTGGAGCTCGGCGAGCGTTTTGCCAGCCACAAGCTGGTTGGTCACCTCCATTGTCACCAGATGCGGCTTGAGCTGCGAGTTGTCGCGTTCAGCCTCGATCTCGGCGATCTCATCCTCGATCTTGATGCGGAAAATCCCCTTGATGATAAACATCGAAGCGATGATGCCGACAACACCGAGCGGATAGGCTGCGGCATAGCCCATCGCCATCAGGTCGGCATCGGCGGCGGAGCTGACCGTCTGCTGCGCGGCAGCCAGACCGGGGGTGTTTGTCACCGCACCCGACATGACTCCCACGAGTGCCGAAATCGAGGTGTCGCCCCGCTCTACCATGAAGATCACTATGACTATCGCTGCATTCAGCACTATTCCGAGCACAGCGAGAAGATTAAGCCTCACTCCTCCCTGCTTGAACGAAGAGAAGAAGCTCGGCCCCACTTGCAGACCGATTGCGAAAATGAAAATAATCAGACCGAACTCGCGCACAAACTTCAGCACATTTCCATCGACCGTGTAGCCGAAATGTCCCATGATGATACCTACAAAAAGCACGAATGTCACGCCGAGTGACACGCCTCCGATTTTGATCTTGCCGAGCCAGATGCCTAATGCGATTACAAACGAATAGAGGGCAATCGTGCTGGCCAGAGAGACATTGCCGGGGGCTAACAGGTTGATTATATCCATTGGAAATGCAGTAAGTGAAAACGTTGCGGCCCCTATGATGATGCAGCGCATAGCAGCCGCCGAAAACCGTCGGCAAAGATACTGTTTTTTTCCGCCTCCCGCAATAATGTCCGCCAAATTCCCA
>CAYSKE010000017.1:0-19668 GCA_964431465.1 uncultured Muribaculaceae bacterium
GAAAAAGAAACTGTGTCAAAGCTCAAAGAAGATGACTTGTCTCCTTGAGTTTTGACACAGTTTACCACGACTTTTCGGCTCTCAGGTATAATGCGTTGCGGTAGAGCCTGCTGTGTAATGATATTTACACCTTGGAGTAGAGTGAGAACTCGCAGCCAAAGTCTTCGACAAGCTTATTATCGAGTTCGTCGGCCTTAGCGGCGAGGTTCACGATGTTGTCGAGGATGCGCTCAGCCGAGTCGCCGGTGATGTCGGCCATGTGAATTCTGTAACATAGATATATCTGGCGTCCATCCACACCCATCTTGTAGGGATAGAAATCGGTACTGAGCATATAGTCGAGCACAGGCTCAACGTTCTTCTTGGGCAGAAGATTGATGGGCGATACGGCGAAGAGATAGTTGCGGTCGTAGACAAAGAGCCTTATCTCGGAACTGCCGCGGTGAAACACCCACGTGTTGTAGCCATTGCGTGCGAGCACGGGATTG
The DNA here is from genome assembly GCA_964431465.1 of uncultured Muribaculaceae bacterium. Classification (GTDB taxonomy): domain Bacteria; phylum Bacteroidota; class Bacteroidia; order Bacteroidales; family Muribaculaceae; genus JAFLTL01. The sequence continues at coordinate 489 of CAYSKE010000017.1, forward strand.
ATGCCCATGCGGGTGATGGCTGTCTCGCAGAATTCAGCCAGCGGCGAGAGCTCGTGCTCGGCCATCACACGCTCATCGAGGCGAGCACCGCACGAAGGGCAGTACTCCTCGTCGGCACTGATAAGCTCATCGCAGCTGTCGCACTGAACGTGAAATTCGCTGCGGTCGAGATCGTCGATAGCCCCGAGTAACTGCCGCAGAGCCTCTATGCGCACGCCAAATCCCATATTGTCGGCACCAGCTGAGGCAAATTTGCTGACAGTAACACCGATCACCTCGCCTTTATCGTTGATAATAGGACCGCCGGAGTTACCGGGATTCACCGGTGCGTCGACCTGAATGTAATATTTGCCGTCCATAAGCTGACGGGGCGACGATAGCGAGCCCTCGGTGATGGTGAATGGCATGCCGAATGGGTAACCGGCAACGTGCACCTTCGAGCCGATAGCCGGATCGTCGTCACCGGCGAGCTCAAAGTCGGGCAGATGACTGAAATCGGCATCGACAGACAGCAACGCAAGGTCGAGCTCGGGATTGACAGCCACCACGCGCGCTTCGTAGGGGTTGCGGTCATTGTCGTGAATGGCCACAGCGCGATAGCCGGCCACAACGTGGTAGTTTGTCACAAAAATATCGTGCTGCTTGAGATAGAAGCAGCTCCCTGACCCGTCGGAATGGGTCACCTTATATATGAGTTTATTAATTTCAGAAGTCATAAAGGAGTGGAAATTAGAGTTGGATAATTGACCGGCTCAACAGTTTGCTCACTGCCCGAGGGCTTTGATCATAATCATCTGCAACTGAGTAGCCAGGCGCATATAGGTGGCGGTATCACCGGCTTTGAGGGCTTCATCCATCTGTCGCTGGATGGCCACAATTTCGTCGCCGCTCATCGCCTCGACCATCTTCTGGTGCGCAGCCGTCACGTTGGCATGAGCTTGTGCCAGTGCCTCCTCATCTTCCTCTTCTTCAGCTTCTTCATTCAGTTCCTCCTCGTCGTCGGCATCCTCTTCATCTTCCTCATCATCGTCGCTGTCGGGGATTTCGAGGTCGCCGTCCATAATCTTGTCAAGAGCGGCAAGTAGTATCGGAGCGGCATCCTTGATAGGCAACGAGGCACTCTCACGCAGCGCAGTCACCACAAGATATTCGAGCAACAGCGGGATGCTATTCTCGGCCAGGAGGCGATAGAAAGCATGGTAAATGCGCACTACCACCTGATCGTAGTCCTTGCGCTGCATTGCCTCGGTTACGGCCTCGTGGAGCGACTCAAAATCTTCCTGCACGCTCTGCAGAGTCGAGTGAGCTTTCATCGACACCATCATCTCCACCGAGTAGAGATCCTTGGCAAGATCCGGCTTGGGCATGTCGAGGAGCTTGCGGAGGAATGTGGTGCCGCGCCCCACGAGCTCCTCAATCGGTCGCTCATCGCTCATGGCCTCGACCGCTTTCTCAATCTCATTTATGAGCTGTCCCTGCGGATTGGCAAAAAACACAAACTGCTGAATGGCACCCGCCACCACAGTCAAGGCATAGATGTAGTTTCGCTTCGAGTAGTAGTCGGAGGCAGCATTGAGTGCCTGTTCACCAACGGTGTGCAGCCCGGCATAGACAGCGTCGACCTCGGCAGCGGAATAGGGCGTAACACGCGGCGTGTAGCAGCGCTCGGCATTGAAGCTCGTGCACAGCTCGTCGTCGTAGCGGTCACCCACAGCGCAGATGTTGTGGATTACGGCATGAATCTTATGAGGATGGGTGTCGGTGATCGGGCATGAATACTCCATCTTCAGGAAATCGCCATTCTTCACAAAGCGCGCCAGCATCAGATTGTTGATATTCATCTCGGCAATGCGCCGCAACATGGCTACCCTCCCCTTCTGGGGCAACTTGAGGAAGTCAGCTGTGATGTGAAGCGTGTCGGCAGTGATGCTAATGTGCACCACAATCGAACCGTGAGGGATACTGTACGACGTGCCGTCGGCATTTCCATAACGCTCGGCAAAGTCACAATCAAGAGCATCAATAAGCAGCTGTAGTGATTTCAGATAGTCCTGATTTTCGAAAGCCTCGACGGCCTCAGCCATCGTCTCGCCGTCGGTATAGACGAGCTGCTGTTCGGCAGCAGGCGGAATATAGGGAAATGATTTTTTCATTTCTCGCAGGGATTTGATTATTTATATATAAAGGATTATTTGCTGAACTCAAAATTACGAAATATATTATATAAAACAACACTTTGCCTGAGATAGCCAATACGGGAAAACGACAATTTTCGACCTGTTTTGATGCTGTTGCGCTGCAATACCCTCCGGTGAAAAAAACTTTACCTATTTTGCTTTGTCAGTTCGGCTCATTTCGGGCCATATTTTTTCTCAAAGATTTCAAAATGCTCCTCTCCCCACCGCAGCATCTGATCAATGATGGGAAGCAGCGATTTACCTAAATCGGTTATCATGTATTCGGACCGAGGAGGCAATTCAGGAAATATTTTCTTGACCACCAGCCCATCTTCTACCATTTCTTTCAACTGAATGTCGAGAACCCTTGGAGCAGCTTCAGGAAGACATTTATGCACTTCGCTTGGACGCATCGGCTTGCCCGAACGGAGTTCGTCGAGGATACACGACTTCCATTTTGACTCAATCAGGCTCATGGTAAGCCTTAAAGGGCAGTCAAGGTCAACAGGTATTTTCTTCTCGTATGCCATAATGATAATGATTTTGCTGTAAAATTACTGAATATTTCTGATAATCAGTATATCGAAAAATTTTTCGGTATATGAATATTTTTTCGGTACTTGCCACGACCAAAATACCATATTATTTTTGCTATCATAAAAATCAATTAATATTCAAAGAAATATGAGAGATCAAATCAAGGAATACGAAGCAGTGGCAAAGGCCGCTGAGAAGTTTGTGAAAAGCGTAGCCGAAGGTAACAGCTCATACGCCAGAACCCTCTTTACTGAGGATGCCGTGCTCTTCGGCATGCTCGACGGCGTGCTGGAGCACGGTTCAATCAATCAGTTCTACCATAACGTTGACACCGTTGGAGCCGGTGATAATTTTAAGGCTCGCATCGACGTTCTGGCCGTGGAGGAAACAGTTGCCGTTGTGCGTGTGCTTGAAGAAGGTTGGGGCGGTCGCATAGACTTCACCGACTTCCTGCTGCTCCTTAAGCTCAACGGCGAATGGAAGTGTGTGGCAAAAGCCTACAACCAGAATTCCAACACAATTAAAGGATAAGAAACTCCTTTTAAGAAGGAAGCGACTCGAAAACAGTAAGCAAGATCATATCATTAAGCAAGTGCAAAAGGGCTATTTGAGGTTATCAAATAGTCTTTTTTTTGCAATCTGAGATCAGGCACTCTATAGGTTGTGGTGACGGCACCGATCACCGGTAAACAACCCATTAAAATGTATTGGCGATGATAAAAAGAGATTTAAGATAGGGAGTGGTCAACAAAACGGGGAGTACAGACGTTAATATTCTTGAAAATGTTTCAACTTAAGAATATGAGAGCAAGTTTCCGCAATATTTTCTTATCATGTACGATCATAGGTAATGGTTGCATGATAGCTACGGCACAGACTTCAGGTGTCACTTCCCCTCAGGAGATAGTCAGTCTGGATTCATGCCGCACTCTCGCTTTGGCCAATAACAAAGCAATAAAAATCGCCGAAGAAAATATCACTGCGGCCGGTCACACTCGCTCGGCTGCCCGCACCGCCTATCTTCCCGGGATTGACTTCACGGGAGGATACATGTATAACCAGCGCCAGATTGAGCTACTCGGTGAGGATGCCAAGCTCCCCACGATGAGTTTCGATCCGGCCAAGGGCACCTACGAGTACAACGTGGTGACCAATGGCGGCAAGCCTGTGGTTGACCCGAAGACCGGCATGCCTGTCTTCTCTGAAATCGCCGTTATCCCTAAGGAAGCGATGGACTTTGACACTCACAACGTGTTTGCCGGAGCTTTCACTCTCGCGCAACCCATCTATATGGGTGGCCAGATAAGGGCTCTCAACAAAATCGCCCGCTACGGTGAGGAGATGGCACGCTCACTCCACGATCAGGCCGTGCAAGACGTGATCTATCAGGTCGACGAGGCTTATTGGGGAGTGGTTTCGCTCAATGAGAAAAAGAAACTTGCGCAGAGCTTTGTCAACCTCGTCGACTCGCTTCGCCACAATGTGATGGCAATGGTTGACGAAGGTGTTGCTACGCGCTCCGACCAGCTCACGGTCGATGTGAAATACAACGAAGCATGCCTGACACTGACAAAGGTCGAAAACGGCCTGTCGCTGATGCGCATGGCACTCGCTCAGGTTTGCGGCATCCCCGTTGACACCCCCATGACTCTCAAAGATGAGGTGCAGGTGAGCGAGGAGGAGATGATACCCGAGGCAATGACGGTCAACATGGAGGAAATCTACCGCCGCCGTCACGACCTGTCGGCTCTCCGCTCGGCAATATCAATGCTTGAAGGGAAAGAGAAACTTGCGATGAGCGAGATGCTCCCTAAGCTCGCGCTCGTGGGTGCCTACTCGTTCTCCAACCCCAATGTGATACACGGCTTTGAAAAGAAATTTGGCGGCGGCTTCTCGGTAGGCGCCACGCTCACCGTGCCGCTCTGGCACTGGGGAGGCAACTACCACCGCTATCAGGCCGCGAAATCCAACACACGCGCCCAGCGCATGCTGCTCGACGACATGGAGGAGAAAGTAAGCCTGCAGGTGAGTCAGGCACGCTACAGCTACAGCGAGGCATTCAAGACCTATGAGATGACTCAGAAAAATCTCAAGAGTGCCGACGAGAACCTGAAAAATGCCGAAGTAGGATTCCATGAAGGAGTGCTCACGACCGACGACGTGACAGCCGCGCAGACGGCATGGCTTCAGGCCCACTCCGAGAAAATCGACGCTGAAATCGGCATACGCCTCTGCGACGCCTATCTGTCGAAAGTGGCAGGACTCAACCTGTAAATCAATATAATCCACATAAGAATAAAAAACAATAAAATCATAACTCCATGGCAGATAACACAACCGTATCGCAGGGCCAGTCAGCCACAGCAGCTAAGGAGCACGGACTGATAATCGCAATACTCATTGTGCTGCTTGTGATCGCAGCATTGGCCGTAGTAGGGTTTGCCACCATCAAGCCGGCACCCGACACCGTACAGGGCATGGGAGACGCTACCGAACTACGCATTTCAGGCAAGCTTCCCGGCCGAGTTGCAGAACTCTATGTGGAAGAGGGTGCACGTGTCCATAAAGGCGACACTCTGGTGCGCATCCACTCCACGCTGGTCGACGCACGCCTCTCGCAGGCTCAGGCAATAGAGAGCGCGGCCAACGCAACCAACCGCAAAGTCGACGCCGGCACACGCCCGCAGATCATAGCATCGGCACGCGACATCTGGGCACAGGCTCAGGCAGCAGCCGAAATCGCGCGCAAAACCAACGAGCGCATGGAAAACCTCTATGCCAAAGGCGTGATAAGCGCGCAGAAGCGCGACGAGGCCAATGCAGCCTACAAGGTGGCGAAAGCAGCCGAGGCTACGGCAAAAAGTCAGTATGATCTTGCAGTGGCAGGAGCGCAGAGCGAGGACAAGGAAGCCTCACGCGCAATGATGGATGCAGCCAAGAGCGGCGTGGCCGAAGTGGACGCTCTGCTTGAGGATCAGTATCTCACCGCACCGGCCGACGGCATCATCACCGTCGTCTATCCCAACGAGAGCGAGCTCGTGGCGATGGGTGCTCCCATCATGTCGCTCCAGAAGGACGACACTTGGGCTGTGTTCAACGTGCGCGAGACCCTGCTGAAGGATATAACCGAAGGCACTGTGATCAGAGTGAAGATTCCGGCACTTGATGTCGAAGAGGATATGACGGTGTTCTACATCCGCGACCTCGGCACCTACGCCAACTGGCAGGCAACAAAAGCAACCGGCGACTTCGACGCCCGCACATTCCAGGTGAAAGCGCGCGCCGGTCACAAGATCGACAATTTCCGTCCCGGCATGTCGGTTGTGTATCTCGGAGTAAAGTAAAACAATCAAGAGAGTCATGAAGATTTTTCTAAGAAGTCTGCGCCAGATAGTGAGCCGCCCGGTCTATTGGGCTGCCATGTTCATCCTGCCGCTGTTCTGCATACTTCTGCTCACGTCGCTCATGGAGGAGGGGCTTCCGATGAAGATACCCTCGGCCATGGTGGATAAGGATGGCACAAGCCTGTCGAGAGAAATGACGCAGAATCTCGGTTCGATGCAACTTATCGACCTCACGGAGGAATGCAATTCCTACACCGAGGCGCGCCATCTGGTGCAGGAGGGAAAGATCTACGGCTTCTTCATGATTCCTGAAAACTTTGAGAGCGATCTGCTTGCCGGAAAGTCACCTGCGATCACGTTCTACACCAACATGACATTCTATGTGCCCGCGTCACTGTCGTTCAAGGCATTCAAGACTTCAGCACTTATATCGAAAGTGGGTGTGATCGTCGAGGTGGTGGAGTCAGTCGGCGGATCTGGCAGTCAGGCTATGGGGCTGTTGCAGCCGGTATCGTTTGAAGGACGCCCGATAGGTAATCCTGGCATGAACTACGCGATCTATCTCGCCAACTCATTCCTCCCCTGCATGCTGCAGCTGATGATCATGCTTGTGACCTGTTTCAGTCTTGGTCAGGAAATCAAATACGGCCAAAGCCGCCGCCTGATGGAGATGGCCCACGGGTCGGTGCTCAAGGCCGTGTTCATGAAGCTGCTTCCGCAGACTCTGATATGGTGGGTGATGATACTCTTCCTTGAGTCGTGGCTCTATTGCTGGCAGGGCTATCCGATGCACGGATCATGGTTCTGGTTCACGCTCGGCGAACTCATGTATGTGCCCGCTTGCCAAGGCATGGCTCTGATACTTTTCGGGATCACCCCCAACCTGCGCCTGTCGCTCTCGCTCAGCGCGCTTCTGGGCATCATCTGCTTCTCGGTGGCCGCCTTCTCTTTCCCCGAACAAGACATGTATCCCGCCATCTCGATATTCAGCTGGATGCTGCCCGCACGCTACAATTTCCTCATCTACATCGATCAGGCACTCAACGGACGTGACTTATTCTTCAGCCGCTGGTGGTATGTGGCCTATATCGCCTACATGGTGATCCCGCTCCTGTTTATGGGACGCATCAAGAAAGCGTTTATGCGCCCGGTGTACGTACCTTAAAACTTATCAGCATTATGGGCTTCATAAGAAATTTCACTAAAGCGTTTGTATCGGAGTTCAGGCTCGCCATGCATGATCAGGGCATACTCATATTCCTTGTTCTGCTCCCGATCGCCTATCCCGTGCTCTACTCGCTGATATACAACCCCGAGTTTGCCCGCGATGTGGCGGTGGTGGTGGTCGACAATGACCGCACGCAACTCTCCCGCGAGCTTGTGCGCAACATCGACGCCTGTCAGGAGGTAGAGATCATCGGCTATGCCTCTGATCTCAACGAGGCCAAGCGCGCGATGGACTCGCGCGACTGCTTTGCCATCATCGAGATCCCCGAAGGCTTTGAGCGCAAGGTCGGGCGCGGCGAGACCGGCAATGCAGTCTTCTACTCCGACATGAGCCTTATGCTCCGATATAAAGGAGTGCTCACGGCAACCACCAATGTCGCCCTCGCCATGGGAAGCGAGTTGCAGGCTAAGAAAATCAACGAGACGGCGCCGCTGGCAGCCACACTGACAACCGGCGACCCCATGCCCGTGGAATCGCACTTCCTCGGCAACATACAGGGCGGATTCGACTCATTCCTCATGCCGGGCGTGCTGATACTTATCCTGCAGCAGGCCACAGTGCTCGCCATCGGCATGGCCGGAGGCGCACGACGCGAGAAACTCCTCTACGGCGAAGGAGCGGGCATGTCGCTCCCGACGTGGATGCTCGGGCGCACAACATGCTACATGGCACTCTTTATGGTGCCGGCAATCTATATCTGTCACTACGTGCCACATATGTTCTCGTTCCCGATGGAGGGCGACAACCTTCAGATATTTGCCTTCATCCTACCGGTGATGATCTCCTCGATCATGCTCGGTTTCTGCCTGCAGGGACTCGTCACGGAGCGCGAGACAGTGTTTGTGATCTGGGTGGTCACCTCGATTATGTTCCTCTTCCTCTCAGGGCTCACGTGGCCGCGCTACGCGATGACCGGCATCTGGAAAGCGCTCGCCGACTGCGTGCCTGCAACCTTTGGCGTGCTCGGGTTCATCAAGATGAACAGCAACGGATCGTCGCTTGCACAGGTTGGCGACTGCTACACGGCACTGTGGATACAGGCCGCCGCCTACACTTGTCTCGCCATGATCATCCAGTGGCATCTGCGCAAGCACTACAGCCGATAAAATCATTGTTTCCCAACATAGCCAAGCGGAATCTACCCGTCAACACGAGGGTCGGTTCCGCTTTCATTTTACCAACAACCCGGCAGGGCTGTGGCAGAGAATATTAATTCCGCCACAGCCCTTATTCCATATAGAAATGGACACAGCAATATCTTAGAAAAAGGGCGGTTTTATAAAAGGATTCTCGCAAAAACATCTTATCTTTGAACTGCACGTAGGAGCGGCCGCCACAGGCACCTGTCATGCAATTTCAATTACCTGATTTCATCCATCACCGATATGCCCGAAAATCTGTCGAAATACCATGAGCTGCAAGACCGCATGAACGGTTTTGACAGGATTTCGCTCGAGGAGATGGGTAAGGTGAAACTGATGAACCGCATCGACACAAAGTATGTGACAACACTCGACACACTCCTGCAACTGCTCGCGCTCGCCCGTGAAGAATACATGGTGCAGACGATCGACGGCAAGTGCAACCTCCCCTACTACACCCTCTATTTCGACACGACCGACTACCGGATGTTTGCCGATCACCAGCGCGGCAAGAAGACGAGGAAAAAAATAAGGATACGCCGCTACGAGAGCACGCAACTATCGTTTCTTGAAGTGAAAAGCAAGAACAACAAGGGACGCACCAAAAAGAAGCGTGTGCAGTGTGAGCTGGCAGAGGTGGACTCCCACGGTGATTTCATCGCCGGGCACTCCCCTTTCCATCTAAGCGCGCTCAAGCGATGCATCGAAAACCGCTTTAACCGCATAACACTCGTCAACCGCCACATGACCGAGCGGCTCACTATCGACACGCGCCTGCGCTTCAACAACCTCACGCACCGGAGCCAGCTGTGCCTCACCGACATAGCCATAATAGAGCTAAAGCGCGACGGCAACCATCCGTCGCCTGTCGTGCCGATGCTCGCCGCCCTTCGCATCCGGCCAAGCGGGTTCAGCAAATACTGCATGGGGATGGCTCTTACCGATCACACTCTGAGGCAAAACCGCTTCAAGGAGAGATTAAGGACAATCGAGCGCACCATGACCGTGGAGCGTGGCGAAGGAGCATGGAACTGACTACATCATAAACCGCCGACAAACAAATAATATATGGACGAACTTGAACTTATCGACACGCCGCTGGCCGCTTCGGGCGACCTGATCGAGCTTGTGGCACGCTTTGCATTCAACACGCTGGTGGTGTGGATCATCATTCATCTTCTCTACTTCCCGCGCAGCAAGCGGCGCGACTATTATTTCACATTCATGCTCATAAGCGTGAGCATCTTCTTCCTGATATTCCTGCTTGGAGGGCTGAAGATAAAAGTAGGCTTCGCCCTCGGTCTGTTTGCCATATTCGGCATCATACGCTACCGCACGGAATCAATGTGCGTCAGAGAGATGACCTATCTTTTCGTGATAATAGCCATCTCAGTCATCAACGCCCTTGCCGTGACACTCAGCGTGACCGAGCTTGTTGCGGTCAACGCTTTGTTTGTGATTGCGATATGGCTCTGCGAGTTCAATCTCATAAACAAGCAGCATCAGGAGAAACTTGTTGTCTACGACCGCATTGACCTGATCGTGCCGGAGCGGCACCACGAGCTGGTAGCCGATCTCGAGAAGCGCATCGGAGTGAAGATAATCCGTGTAGAAATTGGAGCCATCGACTTCCTCAGAGACACGGCCATGATCAAGATCCACTATCATGAGCGTGGAGAAAACAGCGTGAACCATACACTAAAACTGCCTAAAGAACAAAACTGATGAAAAAGATATTTCTCACCCTTGCCATTGCAGCCGCCTCGCTCGGCGCAACCGCGCAGCAACTGTGGACCTCTGCCGAAATCAAAATACCGGTAACCAAGAAATTCACCGCCGGCGTCGAAGCTGAATACCGCACACACAATGGCTTCTCACCCACCGAGCGCTGGACTCTGAGCGCGTCGGTGGCCTATCGCCCCAAATCGTTCCTGAAATTTGACGCAGGCTACAAATTTATCAACGGTTATCTTGAAGATGAATTCAAGACGAAACTGCGCGATGTGACCCAACACCCCAAGAAACCCTACCGCCATTACTACACGCCCGGCTACACACAGCGCCGCAACCGCGTCTACGTTTCGGCCACCGGCTCACTCAAGCTCGGCAAGCTCTCCCTCTCGTTGCGCGAGCGTTACCAGTTCACCCATCGCACCGGCAAAGACTACACCCGCTACTACATCAACAGTTCGTCGCCCGACAACGACTTCACCGTCGACGATTTCCTCACGAGCGGAGTCGAGCAGGAGCGCGTGAAAGTCGCCAAGGACAAGCATGTGCTACGCTCACGCATCGAAGCCGAATACACCATCCGAAAGAAATCGCCCTTCAAGCCTTACATTTCAGCAGAGCTTTACAACACCCTCAACAGCGGTTTTGAGTGCGACCAATCGAGATACACCGCCGGCTGCAGCTACAAAATCAACAGCCACAACAGCCTCGACCTCTTCTACCGCTTCAAGCGTCAGCACGTCGACCGCGCCAACATCAACATCATCGGCCTCGGCTACACCTTCCGCCTTTAGGGCAGTAATTCTTAACGAGAATATAAAAGTGATTTAATTTTTCTGTAGAAGAAATTTTGAATCGCTTTTATTTGTATTGTTTCATTTTTTACATATTTTTGTAGCAACTTTAAGTAATTTCAGTTTATGCAGGGAGACTGGATTCATTTAAGTTATCTTACGAAAACCACATATTCACCAATTCTAACAATATTGCCCTAATGAGCAACTCTAAAGCTAACCTGTACCAGATTTTTGCTTGTATTGTCTTATTCGGTTCGGTCTATCAACTAAATGCTCAGGAAACCTCTGACATCAAAGAAGACTATCATTTCAAACAGAATTCAACTCCGATAGCGATTCCCGACCACGCAGGGATATCAGTTATTCCTTTCAGCGGTAAAGAGGTAAGGTCTCTTGGAAACGCCATCATGGCCGATTTCAATGATCCTGTCACACAAGTCAACATAAGCCCCACCGGTTTTTGCTTTGTAACAGTAAATGAGGGTAAAAAACACGGAGAAGCATACGTTGTCGTAACAAACGAGTACAATAACTTTCTATACAAGCATAATGTAAAAAAGCACGGATCACCGGTTTCCGCTACATTTACTCCTGATGCCAAGAAACTTATCATTGCTTCTGACAACGGCATAAACATCTTTGAGAGCAAGAAATTTACCCCAATAGATTCATTCCCATCTTCGTTTGTTCCTAAGCAGATGGCAATGAGTAACAATGGTTATTATCTTGCCATGACCGACGGAAACAAAGTTGAGGTCTACAATTTCGAGGACAAACGTCTGCGCAAAAAGTGGGATATTGATGCAAAAGTCAACGACTTCGGCTTTTCACCCGACAATACTGAATTCGCAGTGCTTACCGACGACGGATTGCTCAGCATATATGACACACGTAACTTCACTATTAAGAAGAACATCGAAGGTGTGGGAGAGGGACTCTCGTTTGACTATAATCCCGATGGAAAATATGTGGCAGTGATGACTTCACCTGTCGCAATCTCGGTAATCAATCTTCTTGACGACAACGAGCGCGAGCACCACACCATTCCGGGCGACGGGTCGGACGTGAAATTCCTAACCAAAGTCTCAGGCGACATTATGCTGGCCTATACCGCCACAAATTCCGTCGGAGCGAAAACCCTGACGACACTTGAGCCCCACTACTCCAAGCTGGTATCTGATCGCGCCGACGAGATGATGAACGAGTGGCTTAAAATGATGCCGGGTGAAACGATGGAGGAATACCGCAAGCGTGTCAATGACGAATCGCGCATCAAGCAGCGTCGCCTGTTTGAGGATGAAATCTCCACCGAACTGGCCGGCGACCTTGTTTCGATGTCAAAAATCTCCTTAGGCAAATATGACCGCGGTAATCAGATGCTGGCAGTGGAATTTGACAATATGCCCCCTATCCTGCTTCCGGTTCCTGAGGCATCGGTCAGCGCTTTTTCAAATGTCGAGGATCTCACGGTCAACGATGCCAAGTATGGAATAATGCCTAACGACAACTTTGAGTTGATTTATGCAAAATTCCATAACCGCGCCAATAATGAAACCTATATCTATGACAATCTTGACCGTGTGCCGCTGAACTTCATGGAAGGAGACGACAATCTCGTTTCTCTCGAAGTGCTCCAGCAGCAGCAGATGGAAGAAGTGAAACTTCAGGAACTCAAGCAGAAAGTCGTGGAAGAAGCCAAGCAGAAGAATGTGATTTCTGATCACACTCATATAGCCGTAGATTCACGAGTTGTCTCTGACTATGATGCCGATGGCAAAAAGATTCTTAACTATGTCGTTAAGTTCTCCTATGAGGTTGAGCCTGATTATTCACTCCACGAGGATTTCGGTCCCGGAAAGTATCATGTGAGCGAGTCGGGAGCTGCCAGCTCCATGCTTTCAATCGTGAAACAGGCATTTGAAGGCGATATGGCTCAGTATATTGCCGACGGCAAAAAGATCATTGTAAAAATTTCAGGAGCTGCCGACGGCACACCTGTCCGTCGTGTCATCCCCTACGACGGCTCCTATGGTGACTTTGAAAACGAGCCGGTCTACAAAGACAACGGCATGGCTACAATCACGGTAACAAAGAAAGATGGTATAACTCAAAACGAACAGCTGGCATTCTTACGCGGATATGGCGTGAAAGACTATCTTGAAAAGAATATTGAAAACCTTGACAAGATGAAAGCCGACTATCAGTACCACATTTCGGTTGCGGAAGGCAAAGGAAGCGAATTCCGCCGAATTGTGGCAGAGTTTACTCTTGTTGATGCATTCTAAATGAATAATATAATTCAGAAAACAACCCACATGCCACTGACCGGGGCAATCATGCTGTTGGCAGCTTTGTCTGCCAATGGCAAAAGCCATGATGCAGCTCCGGAAATAGCGGTGACACATGAGTTTTACACTCAACTGACCGACACACTGGGAGAAACCTCCTCTCTTGAAAATGTTTCCGAGCTGTATCGAAAAGTCAGAATCGGGCAAGCAGAAGGAGCTTCCGACGAAGCATTTTACAAGACCGTCATGGACTGTTATAATGCTTCTGTCAAAACTTTGAGCGAGATTACCAAAGAGTCAGCCGACTATGAGAAAGTGAAAAGTATTCTCCGCGACATCAATCCCCAGCTTCAGGCCGGTGCCTACTTCTATTCTTCGGCCGATAACTCTGCCGAAATGACTAAGTTCGCACAAGCCTATGTTGACACACATCTGCTTCCGGCATTCAGCGGAGAGAAGTTTGCAGTGGACGATAGTGTATATCCGTCGATGATCTACATAGCCGCTTCCGGAGCCTACAACAACAAGGACTTTGAAAGAGCCATAGAATACTTCAAGGCATATTTTTCTACGGGTGAAGCAACCCGCAGAGAACAGATCTACATGTATATGGGACAGGCTTGTCTCAATACAGAGAAGTATGATCTGGCCGTCGCCACTATGCGTGAGGCTGTCAAGGCTTTTCCGCAGAACTATCACCTGATATCATTCGGCCTTAAAGCCAGTATGGACGGAGGATTAGGCGAGTACATTCAGGAGTTTCTTGACAAAGCTCTGGTGCTTAAGCCCAACGATGAGCCGCTGCTCAACATACAAGGGAAACTTCATGAGGATAATCAGGAGTATCTTAAAGCTCTGGAGATATACAACAAACTGGATGAGCTTAACCCGTCCAACCTGCGCACTGCCCGACACATTGCATTGTGCTACTACAATTTAGGAGTAAAGCACTTCAACGATGCGATTATGTCGGACGATGAGAAAACCGCGAAAAAGCTGAAACGACAGAGCAACGACTACTTTTCGGCAGCTTCCGACAAGCTTGAGGAGGTGGTAGCCAATGATCCCACTTCTACCAAGTATCTGAAAGCTCTCGCTGTCGCTTATGGTTGTGTGAACAATGAAGAAAAATTCAATGAAATAAATGAGCGGCTCAAAGCACTGGGAGAAGACCCGCTGAAATCAATGGGAATGCCCCCCCTCATGTCCTACAACGACAACAATACCCTCAACTACAGCCGCAGCGGAGATGCTTCGGGGCATATCTCTGTAAATGAAGCAGGCGCACCACTCTATTCCGACTTTGCCAAGGCTGCCGTGGAGAAGAAGCTTGCCGACTGGACACGCAAAGGTGAGTTTGAGCGTCCCGATGACTATCAAAAACGCGTGAACGATAATACAATCCGCGCCGAATATGATAAGGCGTGCCGCGAAGCCGAGAGTGAATATCTGGAACGTTACGCACGCAAGCTCCGCCTTTCCGATCTGACACTGAAACCTTATGATGCTGCCAATGAGGTCTATCTCATTGAGTCAAGCTACGGACCCATCTATCTTAAAGTGCCTCTTGCCAACAATGAGGCAGAGCTTTTCAAGAGCAACTGGGCCGGTGTGCATTTCAGAAATCCGAAATATTGTATTGCCAACGATGAGGTAAAAGTTGCTTCACTGACATTTGTGACGCCAACAGGCAAGAGCTATGTTTACGACAATTCCGATGGACTTGCTTATGCCCACACCACAATCGATGTTGATTTTGAAGCCATACTCAACAAAGCTAATGGCCGAGACATGGCGGCCAAAACCAACAAACAGGCCGACCACCAGTCACAGCTCAAGGTCACACGGCAATCTGATGTCGACAGGGACATCCCCGTCACTCAACAGCGCAACACCTCGACATTAGCACTCGTAATCGCCAACGAGAACTACTCCAATGTTCCGGCCGTCGAGTCAGCACTTCATGATGGAGAAGTTGTAGCTGAATATCTGCAAAAGACACTCGGTCTGCCGCAGGAAAACATCATGATACGCAAGGATGTCACTTTGGGTAATATGCTGCGTGCCGTGGCTCAGGTAAAGAACACCGTGAAGTCAATGGGCGAAGGTACAGATCTGATCGTGTACTACGCCGGACACGGCATGCCCGACGAAACGACAAAGGATGCCTTCCTGCTTCCAGTCGACGGCGATCCGATGACCTCGGAAAGCTGCTACTCGCTTAACCGGCTTTACAACGAGCTCGGTAATTCAGGAGCCGACAATGTGATTGTGTTTCTGGATGCATGTTTCAGCGGCGCACGGCGTGGCGACGGGATGCTTACCTCAGCGCGAGGAGTTGCAATCAAGCCAAAGGAGGTGTCGCCTCACGGCAATATGTTTATCCTCAGCGCGACATCAGGTCAAGAAACCGCACTCCCCTACACCGAGAAGAACCATGGCCTTTTCACCTACTATCTGTTGAAAAAACTGCAGCAGACCGCCGGCAATGTAACCTTGAAGGAGCTTGCCGAGGATGTCAAGGCAAATGTGAGCCGACAGTCAAACCTGATAAATCAGAAGCCACAGACGCCGCAAATCTCGCTATCGGGTGAAATGCGACAGAGCTACTCCGGCAAAAAGCTCCTGAAAGACTGATTCACGGAATGAAAATACACAGATTCATTTTATTGGTGGTCATTGCCGCTCTTGCTTCGGCAACAGGCGTTCATGCCGACAATGTAAAGAAAGTAAAAGGTGAGTACACCTTCTACGGCGACAGCAACCACTCGCTTGAAGAGTGCCGCAGGCGTGCACTTGAAGGCGCACGCATTGAAGCACTGAAAGCTGAGTATGGCACAACCGTCTCCAACGACACCTATTCACACGACACTACCGAAGGCGACAGTTACTTCTCCTCACTGAGTGCTACCGAAGTGCGCGGAGAGTGGATAGCCGACGATGGTGCTCCGGAATATGAAGTGTCCATTGATAATGACGGACACTACATCGTGAAGTGCCGCATTTCAGGACGCGCTCGTGCAATCGGCAACGAAGCCGTCGACTTTGAAGCAGCGACACTGCGTGGTGGAAACAGCCTTAACGCCCGTGCCACATCCTTTGAATCGGGCGATGATATGCGTCTGTTTTTCCGCGCACCGGTCGATGGTACTGTGGCCGTGTTTCTTGTCGACGACCGTCGCACAGTCTGGAATCTTCTTCCATATAGCGGTGATGGCGCCGGTGAGATGCGCACCCGCCATGGAAAGGAATATGTGTTTTTCTCGGCAGAACGCCCCGATGGCGTGAGCGAATCCTCACTCGTCGATGAGCTTGTCATGACCACCGACCGCGAGGCCGAGCGAAACGAGTTATATGTGGTTTTCTCCCCCAAGGCGTTCTCGCTTCCCGACATGAAAAGTGCCGACGGAGTACCATCGTCTCTCTCTCTCGACTCATTCAACCGATGGCTCTCTGATTCACGTCGTCGTGATGCTAAAATGGGAGTAAAACGCATCGGTATTGAAATAAAAGGAAAATAAATTAATCTCAATAATACTTCACGTAATGAAAAAGTTTCTGATGATGGCACTCGCTGCCATACTTATGGCCGCTCCCGTAGCGATGAGCCAGAACAAAGCTCTCCAGAAAGCTCTTAGCAAAGAGAAGAAGGAAAAAATGAAGGAGTACAAGAAAGAGGGATGGAAGCTCTTTGGAAGCTCACGTTCTCTCGACGTAGCACTTCTCAGTCATTACGACAAACTTGCCGAGCTCGGTGAAGACGGTCGTGAAGTGGTAGGCATCGCCAGCCGTTTCAAGTCTAAAAACATCGGCAAACAGATGGCAGCCAACAATGCCTGCATCTCCTATGCTCAGCAGGCCGGAAGCTCGCTCAAAGGACGCGTCGTAAGCGACATGAGCGGTAACGGAACAACAGCAGAGGGCGAGTTCGATCATTTCTACGCTGCCTATGAGCGTCAGCTTGAAAAAGAAATCAGGGGCGAAATGACACCCAGCTATGCTATTATTCACGACAACGGCGATGGGACATTTGAGCTTCAGGAATTCTACATCGTGAGTGAAAGCGCTGCCTCCAAGGCTCGCATACGTGCGATGGAGGATGCAATGAAAGAGAGCGAAGTCGCCCAAAAGCATGCACAGAAAATTTCGGAATTTGTGCGTGAGGGTTTTGAGAACGAATAAGATCACACATTCTATTGAAAATGCGCTGCATAAATAAGCTGTGCGCCGCGGGATGGCTTGCTATGGCCATCCCGTTTTTGACACCGGCAGTCATGGCGCAGACACCCACTAAATCATTTGAGGAATTCAGAGCATCCCTGAAAAAGGATTACAAGGATTTCAGAAAAGGCATACTTGCTGATTACGATAAATTTCTTGAAGGGATATGGCAGGACTTTGAATCTTTCAAGGGGGAGCAACGTGATAGCACTCCCAAACCTGTCACTGCCCCTGTAGCCGATCCTTTGGCAATTCCAAAGGTTGATCCGTCACTCAAGCCAAAACGTCCTAAAAAAGAGACTCCGGTTTCCCAACCAGAAGTAAAACCACAGCCTCAGCCAAAACCCAAACCGGAACCTAAGCCTCAACCTAAACCGCAGCCCAAACCTCAACCTAAGCCCGAACCAAAACCTGCTGCGCCGGCACCGACCGACAATTTTGAGTTTGAGTTCTTCGGTATCCCCACCAAAGGCCCACAGCCCAAAATCACTCTGCTGCCATGCAACAGTCGAGGCGACTTTGCCGAGCAGTGGCGTGAGCTGAGCAAATCGCTCCATACACCGGCGCTTATCAAATCTCTGAAAGAAACTGCTGAAAGGTATGCGCTTAATGACTATCTGACCTATGAGCTGGTTGCAGCCTACGTCGGATCGGCCTACAGTTCCGCAACCCAGCACGCCCGGCACGCCCTTGCCCACTATCTGCTTGCCAACATGGGCTACGACGTGCGCATCGCTGTGACGGGTGAAGACAGTGCCGTGCTCCTCATGGCATTGGATGAGATGGTCTACAGGCGTCCGTATCTGACGATTGACAACACAAAGTATCACGTGTTTGAACTCGGTCAGACCGATGGGGCACAAACTCCATTCGGAGCCATCTCCACCTGCTCCCTTCCTGCCGATGCAGATAAAGGAAAACATTTCGGACTTATTATATCTGATCTGAACCTTCCCGATAATCCTGTTCCGTTTACTCTCACCGGTTGCGGACTGAAGGTCGAGGGAACCACAAACGGCAATATAAAAGAGCTTCTTTACCGTTATCCTCAGATGCCCATGGGTGACTATGCCCGTTCAACAGTGCTTTCCCCTGTAAGGCAACAGATCGTGGAGCAATTACGCAATCAACTCGACAGCATCAGCGGGCGCGAGGCAGCCAACCGTCTGCTCCAGTTTGTGCAAGAGATGACCGATTACGCCACCGATGGAGCATTCCATGGATTTGAAAAGCCCTACTTCATGGAAGAAATGCTCATTTATCCTAAAAGTGACTGCGAGGATCGCGCCATCACCTACACTTACCTCCTGACGCATGTTCTCGGTCTCGAAAATCAGCTTTTGGCTTATCCCGGCCATGAGAGTGCATCGGTGTGTCTCGACGACGAGCAGAACGGCGACTCCTATGAGTATGAAGGAAAGCGTTTCTACATTTCAGATCCCACTTACATCGGTTCAGTTATCGGGATGTGTATGCCCGAGTACAAAGATGTGATGCCAACGGTTGACTATCATGCAAAACCATGATGCGTCATTTCGTGATAGATACTCTGACAGGGAGGGGGCTCACCCCTCCTTGTTTGTTTTTTGTGAAATGATCACTATTTTTATGCGTATAAAAATACAATCAGCTATGATGACATCTGACAACGACATTAACCAAAACCTCAAGGAGTGGGAGAAGATGCTTGGCGGGGAGAGATACAGGGCGGATGA
>CAYSKE010000018.1:0-3022 GCA_964431465.1 uncultured Muribaculaceae bacterium
CGGCGTTGGTGTCGCCGAAGAGGTTGTGCATGTCGCCGAGAATCTCCTGATAGGCACCGACAAGGAACACACCGAGATAATAATGCTCACCGTTGCGCAACGGATGGACAGGCACAGAGTTGGCCGTTCCGCCCGAGGGGGAGATGAAGTTGGCGATCTTGCCGTCGCTGTCGCAGGTTATGTCCTGCAGCGTGGCTGTGCGCGTGGGCTTCTCGTCAAGGCGCTGAATGGGGATGATGGGAAATATCTGGTCGATAGCCCACGAGTCGGGGAGCGACTGGAAGAGGGAGAAGTTGCAGAAATACTTGTCGGGGAGCATCTTGGAAATCTTGCGCAGCTCCTCGGGCGGATGCTTCATGGACTGGGCTATCTCGCCGACCTCACGGGCGATAGACCAGAAGAGTTTTTCCATGATGGCTCTTGTGCGGAGGTCGAGCATGCCGAGGCTGAAGAGGTCGAGCGCCTCCTCGCGTATCTGCAGAGCGTCGTGCCAGCTCTCGAAGATGCGCGGCTGATCGAGCTTGTCCCATATCTGATAAAGCTCTCTCACAAGCTCGTGCTCCTCGGGACCAACTTCGTCGGAGTCTTTCCAGAAGGGGAGCGAGGTTGTCTCCATGACATCGAAAATGAGCACGGAGTGATGGGCAGTGAGCGAGCGGCCGCTTTCGGTCACAATATCGGGCATGGGGAGGTTGTTTTTTCCGCACACGTCGACAAGTGCCGAGATGGCATCGTTGGCATACTCCTGTATGGAATAGTTCATCGAACTCTCGCTCGAGGAGCTGCGCGTGCCGTCGTAGTCGACGCCGAGACCGCCACCTATATCCACAAAGTTGATATTGAAGCCCATCTTTGAAAGCTGCACATAGAACTGAGTGGCTTCGCGCAGGGCATTCTTGATGCGCCGGATCTTTGTGATCTGGCTACCGATATGGAAGTGAATGAGTTTCAGGCATTCCATCATGTCGCGCTTCACAAGGAAGTCGAGCGCTTCAAGGAGCTCGGAACTGTTGAGACCGAATTTGGACTGGTCGCCTCCCGATTCCTCCCACTTGCCCGAGCCAGATGAGGACAGTTTGATGCGTATGCCGATGTTGGGGGTGATTTTCAGTCGCTTGGCAATATCGGCAATCAGACGGAGCTCATTGAGTTTTTCGACCACAAGATAGATGCGGCGTCCCATCTTCTGAGCGAGAAGGGCAAGCTCGATATAATTCTCATCCTTGTAGCCGTTGCAGATTATGAGTGCATCGTCGACAATGTTTGTGGCAAGCACTGCATGAAGCTCGGGCTTTGAACCAGCCTCAAGACCGATGTTGAATTTTTTTCCGTGACTCACTATCTCCTCGACCACCGGACGCATCTGGTTGACCTTGATGGGATAGATGATATAGTTCTGCCCGGTGTAGCCATACTCGGCCGCCGCCTGCTTGAAACATGATGAGATTTTCTGAACCCGGTTATTGAGTATATCGGGAAAGCGGAGCAATACCGGTGCCGTGATGTCGCGCACCTGAAGCTCGTCCATGACCTCTTTCAGGTCGACGGAAGCACATCCCTCCTTGGGCGTGACAATCACATGCCCTTTCTCGTTAATGGAGAAATAGTTGCGTCCCCAACCCGCTACGTTGTACAGCTCCATGCTGTCCTCAACTTTCCACTTTCTCATCGTTTCAGCTATGAAATTTATTGCGGTTCAACGTTTTTGATTATTCTTAGGAGCTCCAGACGGCTCGCTGTCTTCTCCATGATCTCGATAGTGTAGTCATCAGGCGCGTCGATGCGTGTGCCCACATCGGGAATCGAGCCGGTGAGATGCAGCACATAGCCTGCAATCGTCTGGTATTCGTCGCTCTCGGGAAGTCCGAGATGGTAAGTATCGTTAATCGACTCTATTTCGACACGACCGGAGAACTCCCATGTCGTGTCGTTGATCTGACGCGATATGAGGTCGGGCGTGTCGTGTTCATCCTGAATGTCGCCGAAGATTTCTTCGACAAGATCCTCAAGCGTGACCATACCCGCCGTGCCACCAAACTCGTCGACGACAATCGCCACCGAACGTTTCTCAGCCAGAAGCCTGCGCATCATCTTTTTTGAAAGCAACGTCTCGGGAGCGAACAGCACAGGCTTAACACACTTCTTCCAGTCGTGGTCGGTAGCAGTGAATAGTTCGCTCACATGGATATAACCGACAATATTGTCGATGTCGCCACGATAAATGATGGCTTTGGAGCGACCGGTGGTGGTGAAAAGCTCCTCAAGCTCCACCACATCGGCAGTGTCGATATCCACACCCTTGATCTCATTGCGCGGTATCATGCAGTCGCGCAGATGATTGGTAGAGAAATCAAGCGCATTGTGAAATATCTTCACTTCATTCTCCACCTCCTCGGCTCCGGGATCGTCGATCGTCTTCTCAAGATACTGGTTAAGGTCGCCTACACTGAGAAGCCCGACCCGGCTCCTCTCCCCTTTTATGCCTGCAAGCGACATGAGTCCGCGTGAAAGCCATGTGGTGAGCATGGAGATGGGGAAAAGCACTATATAGAACAGGAAGAGCGGCAACGCCAGCACTTTGAGCGAGCTATTGGGATTGATGCGGAAGACTATTTTCGGGAAAAACTCTCCGGCAAGCAGGATCACTCCGGTAGAGATAAGGGTGGAGAGTATGAGCAACATCGCCTCACTGCTCACCCACTCTCTCAGCCATGGGTCGAGCAATGCCGACGCTCCCATGCCGTAGATGACAAGCATGATGTTGTTGCCGACAAGAATCGTGGTGATAAAAAATGAGGAGTGGCTATAGAAGAGATTGAGGATGTGACTCATCACTCCCCCGCGCTTCGCATCAAGCTCGGCACGCACGCGCTCACTCGTGACGTAGGCTATCTCACTGCCCGAAAACAGAGCGGAACAGATGAGTGATACTATGGCTACAACTATCCAGTTCATGGCTCTTCAACAGTTGGTTTGCGGGAAGCGGGCTCACCGGCAGGTTGCTCCGGCAGGGAGTCGACGG
>CAYSKE010000018.1:3122-19391 GCA_964431465.1 uncultured Muribaculaceae bacterium
GCCGAGTCACGCCGCTCGGGAGTGGGGAAAATTCCTTTCACATCGAGGATTGAATATTCGGTCATCTGCTCGTTTGACTCAAATCCAACCCCTTCGAGCGTGCGGTCGATGCGCTCGATGTGAATAAAAGAGTCGGAATATACCTTGCCCTGCTGCTGATCCCAGAAAAGCTGCTCGGTGGCAAAACGGTCGCCGGCAGTGTTGCGCATACGCACATTGCCGTCGAATTGCCAGATGCGTTTCACATTTAGATACTTTGCAGAATCGGCTCTGAAAGTGGCTTCGACGTCCCTATTGTCGTCGTAACGCTCCATGTCGATGCCTCCGGGGAAATCCCAGTGCGGCTCCTTGGCCTCGTCGTACATAAGCCACTCAGGTGCAGTGATGTGATAACGTGTGTAGCCTGAGTCGGAAACGAGTGTCGACACATTGACGGTGCGCATGGTCGGGAAAGAGCCGGGCTCGACACTCTCAATAGTGTCGGCCTTCTCCTGAGAGCAGCCTATGAGCAAAGCCACAGCCCCCAGCGCAAACAGCGGGAGCAGATGCTGGCCGCCAAATCTGCGATGTGACGATGCCGCCGGAAGAGGATCGTTGTCAGGAATTACCGTCATCGCAGTTTGTTCTGCCAGAACCAGAGTTCATTGAAGTTAACACCCAGAGTCACAAAGATATAATTCTCTTTGACAAGAGCCTGCGGGCGTGCGGCACGACGCTTGTACTCGAAACCGAGATTTATGTAGGTCTTTCCGCCGGGAGCAGGAAGACCGAAACCGGCGTGAACACCATACTCACGCACTGTGTTGCCCATCACGGTCCAATAATCGCGTGTAGCCGACAGACCAGCACGGTACTGGATGCGCGAGGTGTAGCCTCCGCGCGCATTGTGCATGTACTGCATACCAAAAGCAGCCTTGTAACGGTCGACGAAACGGGTATTGCCAATTTCGTCGAACGACTGGAATTTCGCTTTGCTCCAAGGCTGATATGTGGCATCGGCTTCAACCATGAGGCGTTCATCCCACTGCCAGTTAAGACCTACGCCCCATGTGTCGGGGAGAGTGTAAACGCCTTTGAGTTTTGTATATCCAACAGTGTCGGGAACGACCTCAGACTGCGAGGCATCGTAGTAGACGCCATAGGTCTCACCCTTAAAGCTGTTGCCGGGGGTGAAGGTCACACCGGCCGTGAGGCGGTTGCGCTTGTTGATCTGATAAGAATACTGGACACCGAGCTGAACACGGAAGTCACGCACCTGCATGAACCGCTCAAAGAGCGAAGTGGAGCCGGTGCCTGTGTAGGCATAGTTGTCGTGAAGGATCGTGCCGAAAAGGTATTGGAGATTGGCACCTACGGTGAGACCATCGATCGGACGGCCTGCCAGACCGAGATAAAGCTCGCTTATGCCTCCGCTGCCTTCACGCGACTGGACGCCGTTGGCGATGCTGTTTCCAAAAGAATAGCCGACCGAGGAGAAGGGCAAGAGACCAATGCTGCCTCCACCCCAGCGGGTGATGGGGAACTGCATGGTGATGTAGTTAAGTCCGCCTCCAAGTTTGTGGCCTTTCTGATCGCCGTCGGTTGTCGAGAGGTTATTGATATCGACTCCCATGTCAAAAAGAAATGTGAGCGAGTCAATGGCAGCATAGCTTGCGGGGTTCATGACGTTGATCTGGCGTCCGGAATTCATGGCATAACCCACTCCACCCATAGCGCGCTGAGTAGAGGTCGCATTGTCGCCGAGTGTGCCGTAGCCATAACGTGAATAAGGACTCTCGGGCATCTGTGCCGACATCACCGCCGGCGCAACAAGCGCGGCCAAAAGAATCGCAAGCCTAAAAAAGCGTTTCATTAATAATTGAAATATCGTAATTAATCAAGTGTTCTGAAGGAACGTGAGAAGGTGACGCAACCCGAGGGTGACAAGATGAGGCTGATGATCCACCTCAAACTCAAGCAGACGCGCTATGCGACCGGCCGAGCCTCCGGTAATGACCGTGACGGCTCCGGGAGGAAGAATCGAGTGATAGAATCCCACCTCAGCGGCAATGCCGCGTATGGCACCTGAGCGCAGGGCGGTGTCGGTATCGTAGCCCCACATGGGGAGCGGCCCGTCGAGCTCTACTTTCGGCAGCCTTGCCGTGAAGGCGTTGAGCGATTTAAGCCTCAGCGACATGCCGGGGGCGATATTGCCTCCGGTGAAAACGCCGTCGGCACTCAACCGGTCATAGGTAATAGCAGTGCCGAGGTCTATCACAAGCAGTTCAGCACCCTTGTGAAGACTCCATGCCCCGATGCTTCCGGCAACGCGGTCGACTCCGAGGGTGTTGCGCGACTCATACCCTATCCTGATAGGAAGTGGTGTGCGGTGATCGAGAATCCTTAAAGACACTCCCGCCTCGGCAAGCACCTCGGATGCCGAGGCACCATCATCGGTGACCGAACAATAGATGGCGTCGTCTATGGCATGGCGCGAAGCGAGCGCCCTCAGCTGCCTGCGGATGCAAGCAGGCGGCATGACGACAGTTTCTATCAGATTGTCGCCATCCCACACGTCGGCTTTCAACGCACTGTTGCCTCGGTCGAGTGTCAGCAGACAGCCCATTTACTTCTACACATTTGAACGCAAATTTAGTCAATTATCCGATATTACAATGCTTTGAAATGCAAAATAGCGTCTAAAAAGCAGCGGGCATGCCCTTAGGATGCCCGCATATATCGGTAAACGACCTGAAATCAAAGATATTTAGAGAAGTCAGCGTTACGCATATCACCCGTGTCGACAAAGGCGGTGTGGAACGCCATGGCAGCGTGGAGCGAAAGCGGGGTCTGACCTACACCGTTGGCGATCTTGAGATAGTCGCGAAGCAGCTCACGATACATGGGATGAGCGCAGTTGTCGATGATGAGGTGAGCGCGCTGGAGGGGATCTTTGCCACGCAAGTCGGCGATGCCCTGATCGGTAATAATGACGTCGACAGAGTGCTCGGAGTGGTCGGCGTGAGCCACCATAGGCACAATATTGCTAATCAGGCCACCCTTGGAAACCGAGGGGCAAGAGAAGATCGACACGTAAGCATTACGGGCAAAGTCGCCGGAGCCACCGATACCGTTCATCATCTTGGAGCCGAGAACATGGGTAGAGTTGACTGCACCAAAGATGTCGGCCTCAAGGGCTGTGTTCATAGCGATCACACCCAGTCGGCGGATCACCTCGGGGCTATTGGAGATCTCAGCGGGGCGCATGAGGATCTTGTCGTGGAAGAAGTCGAGATCCTTGAAGAGTTTTTCCTCGGTAGCGTCACTGAATGTCATCGAGCAAGTGGACGCAAATGTACACTTGCCTTTCTTCATAAGCTCGAGCACTGCATCCTGAATAACCTCGGTGTACATCATGAACTGAGGTATTTCGGGGCTTTCGCCAAGATCATAGAGCACAGCGTTGGCAACGTTGCCCACACCCGACTGAAGGGGAAGGAACGATTTGGGGATGCGTCCCATGCGGTATTCACCGAGAAGGAACTCAACGACATTGGATCCAATCTGCTTGCTGACAGCGTCGACCTCGCTGAAGGGCTTAACACCGTCGAGGCTATAGGTCTCCACAACGCCTACAATCTTTTTGGGATCGACCTTGAGCACAGGCGAGCCGATGCGGTCTTTGGGAGTATAGACCGGAATCTCGCGACGTGCAGGAGGATCGAGAGGCTTGTAGACGTCGTGCATGCCGTAGAGGGTGGTGGGAAGCTCGGTATTATGCTCGATGAGGATCTTGTCGGCAAGCTCAACGTAGGTCGGGCCGTTGCCAAGACCTGTGCCGAGAAGGATGTTGCCCTCGTCGTCGATATCGGCAGCCTCGATTATAGCATAGTCAAAATGACCGTAGAACCCATAACGCGACTCCTGCGCCATCTCGCTGAGGTGACGGTCGAAGTAATGAACATCATGTGAATTGATGCGCTTACGAAGATCAGGAACATTCTGATACGGGGCACGCATGTTGATGGCGTTGTTCTGTGCCAGAACTCCATCGACATGTGTCGACGTGGAAGCACCGGTGAAGAGGTTGATCTTGAACGGGCGACCCTCTTCATGCTCTTTTGCAGCCTTATGGGCGATTGCCTCAGGGATGAATTTCGGAGTACCGGGAGCCGTAAAACCTGACAGGCCTATGGTATCACCGTTTTTGATAAGTGCGGCAGCCTCTTCGGCTGTCATTTTTGCGTAAGCCATACGTTTGATTTCTATTTCTTCGGGAGCACTGCCGAAAGTGACCTCCGAACAGTTGCCCAATTACACACGTTTTTATAATTTTGTGCAAAAATATGTATTAACTCCGTGTTTTGCAACATCCGCAGTGTTTTTGCCACCGAAATTACCAAACATGGAGCAGTCACGACCACTGAAAAGATGGAAAAAGAGAAGAAACTATATATAGAAACCTATGGCTGCCAAATGAATGTGGCAGACTCGGAAGTCGTTGCGGCTGTGATGGAAATGTCGGGGTATGGCATTACCGACACAGAGCAGGATGCCGACGCAGTGCTTCTGAACACTTGCTCGATACGCGACAACGCGGAGCAGAAAGTGCTGTCGCGGCTTGCCTATTTCAACTCGCTGCGGCGCAAACGTGGCAACCGCGGGCTCATCTTGGGCGTTGTAGGGTGCATGGCTGAGCGCGTGAGGGAGAATCTTATCGAAAACCACGGTGTGGATCTTGTGGCCGGTCCTGATTCCTATCTCGATCTGCCGGCTCTTTTCGCTGCCGCCGAAACGGGCGAGAAGGCAATAAACGTGGAGCTGTCGACAACCGAGACCTACCGCGACATTACACCGTCGCGCATCACCGGCAACAGGGTGAGCGGCTTTGTGTCGATCATGCGCGGATGCAATAATTTCTGCACCTACTGCATCGTGCCTTACACCCGCGGACGCGAACGCTCACGGGCTGTTGACAGCATTCTGCGGGAAGTGGCCGATCTGCGTGAACGGGGATTCAAGGAGGTGACACTCTTAGGGCAGAATGTCAACAGCTACCGCTACACCGACGAGGCAAGCGGGAAGACGACTGATTTCGCCGGGCTGCTGGCGGTGGTGGCTGAGAGCGCGCCCGACATGCGCATACGCTACACCACGTCGCATCCCAAGGACATGACTGACGACATACTGAAAGCCGTGGCCTCGCACGACAACATAGCGCGCCACATACATCTGCCGGTGCAGAGCGGATCAAATAGCGTGCTGAAGTCGATGAACCGCAAGTACACCCGCGAGTGGTATCTGGAGCGCGTGGCTGCCATCAGGTCAATCATACCCGACTGCGCCATAACGACGGATCTATTCACGGGATTCCACAACGAGAGCGAGGAGGATTTCGAGCAGACGCTGTCGCTGATGGAGGAGGTGGGATTTGACGCCGCATTCATGTTCAAATACAGCGAGCGCCCCGGCACCGTGGCATCGCGCACGATGCCCGACAATATCGCCGAAGATGTGAAGATCGAGCGCCTGAACAGGATGATCGAGGTTCAGAACCGGCTGTCGGCAGAGTCAAACAAGAAAGAGATCGGCAAGACACGTCAGGTGCTTGTGGAAGGTGTGTCGAAACGCAACATCAAGGAGTGGATCGGCCGCACATCACAAAACAAATCGGTGGTATTCCCGAAAGGAGACTTCAAAGTCGGTGATTTCGTGGATGTAACCATCACCGATGCAACCTCAGCCACACTTTTTGCAAAATGATCGATTACGTAAAAGGCACAGTCGCGGAGCTGACTCCGACCTACGCCGTCATAGACTGCGGTGGCATAGGTTACCGCTGCGAAATATCGCTGCCGACATTCACAGCAATCGAAGGGCAACAGCAGGTGAAGCTGCTTGTGCATGAGGCGATACGCGAGGACGCATGGACTCTCTACGGGTTTACTGACGAGCGTGAGCGCAACCTGTTCAGGCTGCTCATAGGCGTGTCGGGGGTCGGAGCGGGAACGGCGCGCATGATCCTATCGGCTCTATCGGTGCCTGAGCTGGAGGCTTCGATAATGAACGGCGACCACGTGAGGCTGAAAGGAGTGAAGGGGATCGGAGCAAAAACCGCCCAACGCATCATTGTGGATCTGAAAGACAAGGTGAAACCTGCCGACGACACCGGCATACTGCCACTCCCCGCGGGCGGCAACATCGCATCGACCCCGGCGTTTGACGAGTCACTGGCTGCTCTGGTGATGCTCGGCTTCCCACGCACTCAGTCGGAGAAGGTGCTCAAAAAGCTATATGGCGCCGACCCGGAGCTCAAAGTTGAAGCTGCAATCAAGAAAGCACTAACCATGCTTTAACCACAATCTTCTGAATAACAACAAACTCAATAAACCACATATCACAACCATGAAAGTAAAGGCAATCACTATTGCGCTCGGCACCGTGCTGACGCTCATGTCGGCCGGATGCTCAGGCGACAAAACTGCACAAGAGTCCGCTCAGGAACCGAACTACGTAGACATCAAGAACTTTGAAGACCTCAGCGCATATTTCAAATACAGCCCTGAGCGCGGAACCGTGATGTCGGGTCACCGCGGCGGCATGGTGACGGGCTACCCGGAGAACTGCATCGAGTCGTTTGAGAAGACACTTTCGCTCATGCCCTCGTTCTTTGAGATCGATCCGCGTCTTACAGCCGACTCGGTAATCGTGCTGATGCATGACGGAAAACTTGACCGCACCACCACCGGCAAGGGGCGCGTGGGCGACTACACCTACGAGGAGCTGCAGCAGTTTAATCTCGTGGATCGCGACGGCAACGTGACTCCCTACAAGATCCCCACACTCGAGGATTGCATCAAGTGGAGTCAGGGAAAATGTGTGCTCAATCTCGACATCAAGGATGTGCCGACCAAAACAATGACCGACTTCATAAAAAAGCAGGGTGTTTCAAACGTGATCTACACCGTGTGGCGTCCCGATCAGGTGCTTGAGTACCTTGAGGCAGATCCCAACGCAACATTCTCGATATGGTGCCGCCAGCCCGCCGAACTCGACGCATACGATGCTGCCGGGATACCGTGGGAGCGCGTGATGGTGGGCTATGTGGGCGATTCGATGGACGAGCCGAAGAAACGCCTTTACGACGGGCTGCATGAGCGCGGCGTGATGTGCATGATCTCGGTAGCTCCTACCCACGACCACTGCCTGAACAATGACTGCAAGGTCGAGGGTTATGCCACTGAATTTACAAAATTCATGCGCCCCGACATCATCGAGACCGACTATCCCTATCTTTTCATGCAGCTTGACGAGACCTCTGCTCCGATCGAGCGCAAACTGAAGTAAGAGCGATGATCACACTTGAGGAGGTGCTCTCGCGGGCATCCGACACAAAAAAACTCCGCATCGGCGACGGCATAATCAGCGAAGCCGCCGATCTCTTCAAAGAGGTCTTCCCGGGACAGCGCCCGATTGTAGTGGCCGACCCGACGACATGGCGTGTGGCGGGAGAGAAGGTGCAGGAGAGTTTCATCAACGCCGGCCTGAAGCCCGACGAGCCACATATTTTCACGGACAAGGGACTTCACGCCGAGTGGAAATATATCGAGGAGCTTGACAAAGTGCTCGGCGAAACCGACGCAATAGCCGTGGCAGTGGGATCGGGCACGATCAATGACCTGTGCAAACTGAGCTCGCATCACTGCGGAAAGCGGTACATGACAATAGCCACCGCCGCGTCGATGGACGGCTACACCGCCTATGGCGCATCGATCACCCGCGACGGTGCGAAACAAACGTTCAGTTGCCCCGCTCCGCTCGCCCTGCTTGCCGATGTAGACATCATCGCCGCCGCTCCGTCGGAAATGACCGCAAGCGGGTATGCCGACCTTTTCGCCAAAGTTCCGGCCGGTGCCGACTGGGTAATCTCTGACGCACTGGGAATCGAACCGATCGACGACTTTTCGTTCGGCATCGTGCAGGATGGGCTGAAACTCGCGCTGAGCGACCCCGAGGGAGCAAAGGCAGGAAAGAAAGAGTGCATCGAGCGGCTTATCGAAGGATTGGTCCTCAGCGGCTTCGCGATGCAGACACACAAGTCGAGCCGCCCGGCGTCGGGTGCCGACCATCAGTTCTCGCATCTATGGAACATGGAGAACCATGTGATGAGCAACGGTCACGCTCCGTCGCACGGATTTCAGGTGAGCATAGGCATGCTCATGTCGACGGCTCTCTATCAGCAGTTTCTCAACGAGGATATAGCCTCGCTTGATGTTGAAAAGTGCGTGGCGGCATGGCCCACGCTTGAAGAGGCACAGAAAATGGCAAGGGAGATGTTTGCCGACACCGATTTCCCCACTATCGGAGAGACTGAGGTAACAGCGAAATACATTGACCATGACGCACTGCGACAGCAACTGAACTATCTCAAAACCAACTGGGAGGAGATCAAAGCCCGTCTTGCCGCACAAATTATCCCCTACGAGGAGGCAAAAGCACGTCTGGCCGCTGTGGGCGCACCTGTGGAGCCTGAGGAAATCGAGATCAGCCGTGAGCGATTGCGCGACAGCTTTCTGAGAGCACAGCAGATACGCCGCCGCTTCACCATACTCGACATAGCGGTGCGCACCTGTCGGCTCGACAAGTGGCTTGACAAAATATTCTAAGCTCAGGGAATGACGACGCGGAAGGTGGTGCCCCGACCAATCACCGAAGCCACAACCGAGATGCTCCCCTTGTGATATTGCTCGACAATGCGCCGGGCAAGCGTAAGACCAAGCCCCCAGCCGCGTCCTTTCGTAGTATAACCGGCCTTAAATATCCCCCGCCATTTGCCGCGGGGGATTCCTTTTCCTGTATCGGTCACATCAATCACGGCTCCGCCATCGCTGCCTTTTCGGAGCAGTATCGTGATGACACCGGTTCCATCCATCGCATCGGCGGCATTTTTCACGAGATTCTCAAGTACCCATCGCAGAAGCTCGGCTGAGCCGGTGACATAAACCTCATGTTCGGGCAACTCCGTGGCCACAGAAATCCCGGAGGATACGCGCCGACGCATATAGTCGGCCACACTCCGCACAAGAGCAGTGATATCAAGCTGGACAAGAGGAGGACATGAGCCTATTTTGGAGAAACGCGCCGACACATCGGCAAGACGGTCGACGTCGCGCTGCATCTCACCGACAGCCTCGGCAACAACGGACTGCGATGTGTCGCAGTTCAGACATTCGATCCACCCCATAAGGGATGAGATGGGGGTGCCAAGCTGATGCGCGGTCTCGCGCGAAAGTCCGACCCATATACGGTTTTCATCGGCCTTGCGGGAAGCACGTATGGCGAAATAAGTGATTATCAAAAAGAACCCGATCACTCCCAACTCAATATAAGGGAAGCGGCGAAGTGTTTTAAGCAGCGAGGAATCACCGTAGTAAATGCGATAGACCACTCCCGGCTCAGCCTCTATCGAGATTTCATTTCCATCCGACATGATTTTATCAACCATTTTCCCGGCTGCCAACGAGTCTTCGGGGAGATTGCACGACATAAGCACCGCTCCCCCACCATCGCAAAGCAATGCCGGAATGCCGGGATTGTCCTCGACCAGCCGCATGGGAAACCCGACCGAAGATGTGTCGGAGGCACGGAGCAGCTCGGCCACAGCATCGGCCCACAGCACCATGCGCTGCCGCTCGCGATCGGCGAGCCGCGAAGCAAGCCGCGATGAGTAGAGCAGGAAAAAGATGGCGGTGAGAAGTGCTGCCACCGCCAAAACCATACGTCCGATGAAACGCGCCTTATCGCCAGTCATCGCCGGTGAAATCCTTAAAAATCCATCGTGCCACCGCGTCCTCGTTGTTTGAACCGATAACAACGTCGGCACGGCTCTTCACTTCCTCATAGGCATTGGCGACCGCCACTCCAAGGTCGGCACTCTCCATCATGGAGAGATCATTGAGATTGTCGCCGAACGCCACGACACGCGATGCACCGCAGCTATGCGCAAGCTCGGTCACAGCCCGCGATTTGCTCACTCCGGGTGCAAAGACCTCGATAAAGGCTGTGTTGTCGTTGAAAATATCGTTGTAGCATGTGACCGGGTAGCCTATCGCCTCCGACATGCGCAGTGCAAGCGGCTCAAACAGGTCTTTTGCTCCAACGCAGAATATCAGCACCGTGCGCGACATATCCACCTCCTGCGGACGATGGCCTATGTGAAAGCGTTTCAACTCCATATCGCGCCGCATGACGTAGAAAGCCTCCTCGACCGGCGACATCTCGGCGTCGTGGAAAGCATGGATAATGTGGTCGGGACGCAAGGTGTAGACAAACGGACGCACACCAGCTTCCTCAAACATGCGTAAAGCTGTCGCCACTACCGCAGGATCAAGGTAATGCACGTTTTCATATTTATGCGAGGACAGATCGTACATTGCCGCTCCAGTCATCACTATCGCAGGAAGCGGAAGGCGGACACCCGCCAGCAACCCGGCCACAGTAGCGGGGGTGCGGGCAGTAGCCACGGTCACACGTGCCCCCATATCGGCCAGCTCGTTGAGTATTTTAATCGATCGCAACGACACGCGTGACTCAGATGAGAGCAAGGTGCCGTCCATGTCGGTCACATATAGAGTGTTTTTATCCATCAGTCTATTTTTTGCGAAAATACAAAAAATTGGAGAAAAGATTTTGCAGTGTATGTGCGAATCACTATCTTCGCACTGCAAAATAAACAATCGCGGTAATAGCTCAGTTGGTAGAGCATCAGCTTCCCAAGCTGAGGGTCGCGAGTTCGAGCCTCGTTTACCGCTCCACTGAAAATCGGCGTAAGAATCAACAACTTACGCCGATTTTTATTTTAGCCAATTTCTGAGAATGTCGCGTCTCCGACGCTCCTTTTCTATATTTTTGATGGCGTCGAGCCCTACGCTCAGGCTCTCCGAGCCTTAATCGCGCAGGGTTACACACAATAATCGCACCTCCGGTGCTCAGGGGATAAAGAAACCGCTCCGTGGAGTGGGGAGAGAGCGCGGAGATCTCGGAGGATTCGGAAGAGGGGAGATTAGCTGACCTCTTCGAGGCCACAAGGGAATGGATGTCACCCCCCCCCACACCATCGCCGCGATGCGGCTCGATGTGGGGCTCAGTATCAACAGCCGTCTTCGACGGCGGGAATGAGGGAGAGAGCGCGGAGATCTCAGAGGACTCGGAGATCGCGGAGGGCGAGGGGGGCGAGGGGGCGGAGGACAAGGAAGGAATGGAGCACTCAGAGGGGCTGGAGCCGGCGAAAAGGGCGAGGGCGACAGAGAGCACTCGGAGGGCGCGGAGAACTCGGAGGGCGCGGAGAAATCGGAGTAAGCGGGGATGCGAAATGGCGTATTGTGGTGAATTAGTGGCGGGTGGGGGTGGCGGTGCCGAGGAGCCAGCCGCCGCCGGGGATTTTGGAGAGTAGCCAAGAGGTGATGAGGCTGGAAACGAAGGTGGCTACGGCAATTACGGGAATGGCTGCTACGGTGGGTAGGGCAAGGGAGTCTTTGAACACAAGCACCCAAGGATAGAGCCAGAAGATGTGCATGAGGTACATGCCGTAGGTGAGGTTGGAGACCTCGACTACCGACGAGGGTACTTCGTGGCTCGGGATAGCCGTGAAAATAAGGAACATGCCGGCGGTAAGGGCGACGACGTTGATGGTGCAGAACGACCAGCCGATCTCAAGCTCGGGGGTAACGAGGAGTACGCCGGGCTCGGCCTGAACATAGAAGGAGAGGATGGTGGCAATGGCTCCGATGATGGTGAGGGGGATGCCTATGGCCAGACGGCGACGCACCGACCAGTCGAGGTGCATGCGGATGTAATGGGCAAGAATGAGATAACCGAGATAGCCGGAGAAGTACCAAAGCATGTGATATTCATTCCAGAAGCACTGCCCGAACACTTCGCCGCAGAAGCGGTTGAGGTAAGGGATGCAGGTGGAGATGACAAACAGCCAGATGAAGAAGCGTTCTTCACGGGGCGACACTTTGCTGAGCCAAGGTGAGATGATGGGGATGAAAAGGTAAAGTCCGATAAGAGGATACATGAACCAGAAGTGTCCGGCAAGGCTGGGGAAGTTGAGTACCAATCGCTTGAGGTCGGTCAGCGAGGCTGTGAGGTCAAGCTGCCCCCAGAGCATGGGGAGGGTGGAATAGAGGATCATGAAAATGATGAGCGCGGGGAGAATCCTGATTGCGCGACGCTTGTAGAACTCAAAGGCTGACTGCCCATCGCGCATGGGAACGAGCAGGAATGCCGAGACCATCATGAACAGTGGCACCGACATGCGGGAAAAGCCATCGTAGAGGGAGACCCAGAAGCGGTCGGCAGAATCGGCTAAGAATGAGACAGGCCCCGCCATCTCGCCGGAGGCAGCCCCGTAGAAGTTTTCGCTCGAGTGAACAAGCATCACAAGAAAGCACGCAAAAATGCGCAGATAGTCGAGAAACGCGATTCGCTTTATTTCCATTGCCCAATTAACTAAACTTTTGCACAAAGATAGGTTTTTTATGTTTAAGCTGGCCAAAAACGCAAAAGTGTCGGGAAATTTTTTATAAATTTGCTGACTAAAACACTGAAAGAATGACACGACGTCTCATCATATTTTTCACAGGACTGGCGGTGTGGCTCACGCTTCCCGCCCAATCGATCATCGACGGTGCGCGCCAGCTCATCGAGAGCGGCGACCTTGAGGCCGCTATCACAATGCTTGAGGAACTTGCCACATCTTCGCCTAAAAAGGGGGAGGTGAACCTGCTTTGGGGTACGGCTCTGATGTATGCCGGCGACCAGGCGGGCGCGCAACAGCAATGGGAGGAGGCTCTGAAAAAGAAGGAGAATCTTGCCAACCTGAAACTCGCGGAGCTCGCACTGCTGCAATACCGCACGGATGACGCGGAGGAGTATGTGGAGACTTACCGCGCGGGACTGAAGAAGGGGAAGAAGGTGCTTGCCGAGGATGAGTCGGGCGACATCGATGACCGCATAAGCCGCTTAGAGGCTATGCTCGACCGCGTGGAGAAACTGGTGATCATCGACAGCATCAATGTGGATGCCGAGATTTTCTTCAGACAATATGGTCTCGCAAAGAGCGCGGGACGGCTGCTTTCGGCCGGTGAGGCTTTCAACGGCTCGCTTCCGGCAGCAGAACCCACGGTGGTCTTTGAGACCGGCGACGGCCGCGAGCGTCTGTGGGCCATACAGAATGACGACAACAATTTCGAGCTTGTGAGCGCAGGCCCGCTCTACGGCGGTAAGTGGGATGAACCTACGGCTTTGGGTGATCACCTGAACGAGGGGGGAGATGCCAACTATCCTTTCCTGATGAGCGACGGCATGACTCTCTATTTTGCCAACGACGGCGAAAACTCACTCGGAGGTCTTGACATTTTCATCACGCGCCGCGACGGCGACAGTTTCCTGCAACCTACCAACGTGGGGCTGCCCTATAACTCACCCTACAACGACTACATGCTTGCCATCGACGAGGAGAAGGGAATAGGCTGGTGGGCTACTGACCGAAACCATATTCCTGACATGGTGACGGTGTATGTGTTCGTTCCGTCGGACATGCGTGTGAATTATCCTAACGACAGCCCTGACCTTGCTGACCGCGCCCGCGTCACCTCATACCGCGACACATGGGAGGAGGGTAAGGATTATTCGGATCTCATAGCATTGGCCCGCAAAGGATCGGCAGCCGAAGGAAGCGGCTCCGCTACTGCCCGCTTTGCACTTTCGGTGCCGGGACGCGGCACACTCACCTCGCTTCAGGACTTCAAGAATGCCCGCGCCCGAGGTCTCGCCCAACAATGGATAGACCAACGGAGCCAGCTTGAGAGAAAACAGGCCGAGCTCTCGACTCTGAGAGAGCGCTACCGCAAGGGTGATCAGTCGGTAGCTGCAAAAATCACTGACGGGGAGGCTGCCGTGACTGCCATGCGCCGACAGCTCTCACAGCTCGCCTCGCAGATAGCCGAGGCAGAGCGATAAAACGGTGGTAGGGCGTGCTATCGCAACGCCCCAATAGAATCAAAAGGGCGCACGAGCCGTGCGGCTCTACTCTGAGGGGAAGAAGCGACTCATCTCACTAATAATCATATACCGTGCAGACGTTACTTATAGCTCTCGCAGTGCTCATTGCGGGGTATTTCATATACGGAACTTTCATTTCGCGCATCGTCGGGGTAGATCCCTCGCGCACGACACCGGCCTATGCTCTCCGCGACAACGTGGACTATATGCCGATGCCTACGTGGAAGGTGTTTCTGATACAGTTTCTTAACATTGCAGGTCTCGGCCCTATTTTCGGCGCAATAATGGGTATCATGTTCGGGCCGGCCGCTTTCCTGTGGATCGTGTTCGGCACGATATTTGCCGGAGCGGTGCATGATTTCTGCACGGGATTTATCTCCCTGCGCTCCGACGGCATGTCGCTCCCCCAGATCATCGGTGATCAACTCGGCAACAAGGTGCGCAAGGTGATGAACGTGCTCACGATCGTGCTGATGATACTCGTTGCGGCGGTGTTTGTGCTCAATCCCGCCGACATCATCGCCGGAATGACTCCCGACTATCTCGACCGCGCGGTGTGGGTGGCGGCAATATTTGTGTACTACATGCTTGCCACGCTGCTCCCGATCGACAAACTTATCGGCAATCTTTACCCGATTTTTGGTTTCGCGCTGCTGTTTATGGCCGCGGGCATTCTTGCCGTGCTGATATTCGGCGATTACAACCTGCCGGTGGATTGGGCAGAGGGGCTCGGCAACCGATACCTCGAGTCGGGTCGCGACACTCACCCGATTTTCCCGATGATGTTTGTGTCGATCGCCTGCGGCGCTATCTCGGGATTCCATGCCACCCAGTCGCCCATGATGGCACGATGCCTGAAAAACGAGCGTCTGGCACAGCCGGTGTTCTACGGCGCAATGGTAGCCGAAGGAATTGTGGCTCTTATCTGGGCAGCCGCCGCTATTGCCTTCACAGGGGGATATGAGGAGCTCGGCCAATATATGGCTGGCGGAAAAACGGCGGGTGTGCTCGTGAAAGAGATTTCAGTAAACTGGCTCGGCACTGTGGGAGGTCTGCTCGCCATACTCGGCGTTGTGGCCGCTCCTATCACCTCGGGCGACACGGCACTGCGCAGCGCACGCCTTATCGCCGCCGATATTTTCCATTTCGACCAGACAAAAATATGGCGCCGCCTGATTGTGTCGCTTCCGATCTTCGCATTGACCTACCTGACAATGTGCATCGACTACAATGTGATGTGGCGTTACTTTGCATGGACCAACCAGACTATCGCCATGGTGACGCTCTGGGCAATCACCGTGTGGCTCGCGCGCAAGGGGAAACTTTATGTTGTCGCCCTGATACCGGCTCTGTTTATGACGGTTGTGTGCGTGACCTACGTCCTGTTTGCCCCTAATCCCGAAGGTTTCGGCCTCTCCTCGGCGATATCCGTAGGGTCGGGATGCTGCGTAGCGGCGGTGTTTCTCGGCATCTTCATGCGTTATCTAAAGAAAATAAAGCACTGAATATCACTTCAATGAATATAATGCAGGAACTCGGCGACAGCCGATTATATAACCTCCACTCCCACACCCAATTCTGCGACGGAAAGGCGAGGATGGAGGAGTTTGCCGAAGCTGCGGCAAAGGCCGGTTTCACCCACTACGGTTACTCCCCCCACTCCCCTATCTGCGTGGAAAGCGACTGCAACATGGCTGAAAGCGACGTGCCTGAATACCTTGCCGAAGTGAACCGCATGAAAGGGAGCGTCTATGGCGAAAAGGTGAAGTTCTACGCTTCGATGGAGATAGACTACCTCGGCAAGCATTGGAGCCCTGCAATCGCCTATTTTCAGGATCTGCCGCTCGACTACCGCATAGGCTCGGTGCATTTCACCCCAAACAAGCATGGGGAGTTTATCGACATCGACGGAGCGGCGAGCGACTTCATCAAGAAGATGCACGACTATTTTTCGGATGACATAAGATATGTCGTGGAAAAGTATTTTGAGCAGGTGCATGAGATGATCGCCGCCGGCGGTTTCGACATCATAGGGCATTTCGACAAAATCGGTCACAATGGATCGCACTACGCCGAGGGGCTCGACCACGAGGCATGGTACAATGACCTGATCGACGGCGTGATCGCACACATCGCCTCGGCCGGCATAATCGCAGAGATCAACACCAAAGCCAAAAAGGTACACAACCGGTTTTTCCCGGATGAACGCCACTGGGAGAAAGT
>CAYSKE010000019.1:0-3710 GCA_964431465.1 uncultured Muribaculaceae bacterium
GGCTCTACACCCCACTGCTGCTGCGACAGACGCAGGTAGTTGTTGTAGCGCCACTGAGCGTTAGCCTTGGCAGCTGCAAACAGCTCGGCAGCCTCATTGGGATACTGCTTAACAACCGACATGTAGCGAACCTCACCCTTCAGGAAGTCCTCAAACTTATCCCAGTCAGGGGTCTTGCTGTCGAGAGTGAACGGGTTTTTACCCTCTGCCTCGAGAGCGGGGTTGTAACGCCACAGGTGCCAGTAGCCGCACTCAACAGCCTTGGCCTCCTCCATCTGGGAGTGACCCATGCCCGAGCGGATACCGTGGTTGATACAGGGCGAGTATGCGATGATCAGCGACGGACCGTCGTAAGCCTCAGCCTCGCGGATAGCTTTCAGCGTCTGAGCATTGTCGGCGCCCATTGCGATCTGAGCCACATAAACGTAGCCGTAGGTCGAAGCGATCAGGCCGAGATCCTTCTTGCGGATGCGCTTGCCCGAGGCTGCAAACTTGGCGATAGCACCGAGCGGAGTAGCCTTCGAAGCCTGGCCACCGGTGTTGGAGTAAACCTCGGTGTCGACAACGATCACATTCACATTCTTACCCGAAGCGAGCACGTGGTCAAGACCGCCGAAACCTATGTCGTAAGCGGCGCCGTCACCGGCGATGATCCACTGCGAACGCTTGGTGATGTACTGCTTCATAGCTACGATGCCCTTGCAGATGTCGCAGCCGCAAGCCTCGCAGAGCGGAACGATCTGCTCTGCCACGCTACGTGTTGCAGCGGCGTCATTCTTATTGTCGAGCCACTTCTGGGCAAGAGCCTTGATCTCATCCGAGCACTTGTCGCAGCCCGTGGCAGCCTTCATCAGCGACTCAACGCGAGCCTTCATCTTCTCGTCGGCGATGCTCATGCCGAGACCAAACTCAGCGAAGTCCTCAAAGAGCGAGTTACCCCATGCCGGACCGTAGCCCTTGGTATCGGTGGTGTAAGGAGTCGAGGGAACCGAGCCCGAGTAGATCGACGAGCAACCGGTTGCGTTGGCAACCATCTCATGATCGCCGAAGAGCTGCGAGATCAGCTTCACATAAGGAGTCTCACCGCAACCCGAGCAAGCGCCCGAGAATTCAAAGTAAGGCTTGGCAAACTGGCTGTTCTTCGGGTTAGCCTTGATGTCAACGAGGTTCTGCTTCGACTCAACGTTCTTCACGCAGTAGTCCCACTTGACCTGCTCTGCGATCTGAGTCTCGAGCGGCTCCATCTTCAGAGCCTTCACGCCCTTCTTGCCCGGGCATACGTCAACACAGTTGCCGCAACCGAGACAGTCGAGCACGTCCACCGTCTGCACGAAGCGCATTCCGGCGAAAGTCTTGCCGATAGCGGGGAGCGAAGTCTCCTCGGTGTAGGGAGAATTCTTAAGCTCCTCAGCGTCGAGCACAAACGGACGGATAGCAGCGTGAGGACAAACGTAGGCACACTTGTTACACTGTATGCAGGTCTCGGGATCCCATGCCGGAACGAAGGCAGCCACACCGCGCTTCTCATAAGCGGCGGTACCCTGCAGCCAGTAGCCGTCGCTCATGCCAGCAAACTGCTTAACGGTGAGGAGGTCGCCATCCTGAGCATTGATCGGGCGAACGATCTCGTTGATGAATGCCGGATCGTCGTTGGTCACCGGAGCCTCGTCGGGGAGTTCAGCCCATGCCGGATCAACAGCAAGCTGCTTGTACTCGCCGCCGCGGTCAACGGCTGCATAGTTCTTGTCGACAACATCCTGACCCTTCTTGCCGTAGCTCTTCACGATAAACTTCTTCATCTGCTCCACAGCCAGGTCGACGGGGATAACCTCGGTGATGCGGAAGAAAGCGCTCTGAAGGATCGTGTTCGTGCGGTTGCCGAGGCCGATCTCCTGTGCGATCTGGGTAGCGTTGATATAGTAAACGGTGATGTCGTTCTTAGCAAGATACTTCTTCACGCGCACCGGCAGGTTCTTTGCAAGCTCCTCGCCCTCCCAGATGGTGTTCAGCAGGAATGTGCCACCCTTGCGCAGACCGCGGGTCACGTCATAGAGGTGCAGATAAGCCTGAACGTGGCAAGCCACGAAGTTAGGCGTGTTCACCAGATAGGTCGAACGGATGGGAGCGTCACCGAAGCGGAGGTGCGAGCAGGTGAAGCCGCCCGACTTCTTCGAGTCGTAGGCGAAGTAAGCCTGGCAATACTTGTTGGTGTTCTCACCGATGATCTTCACCGAGTTCTTGTTGGCACCTACCGTACCGTCGGCACCGAGGCCATAGAACTTAGCCTCGTAGGTCG
This sequence comes from uncultured Muribaculaceae bacterium, assembly GCA_964431465.1. Classification (GTDB taxonomy): domain Bacteria; phylum Bacteroidota; class Bacteroidia; order Bacteroidales; family Muribaculaceae; genus JAFLTL01. The sequence goes on from CAYSKE010000019.1 coordinate 2,297, forward strand.
ACTTGTCGCCGAGAGCCATTTCAGGAAGCAGCGGGAGCGAAGTGAAGTTCAAGTCGTCCACGATACCCACGGTGAAGTGATCCTTGGGCTGCGGCAGAGCGAGATTGTCAAATACCGAGATGATCATCGAGGGAGTGGTGTCCTTCGAGGCAAGACCGAAGCGGCCGCCCACGATCATCGGAGCGTCAGGATTGCCATAGAAGCACTCCTTCACGTCAAGCAGCAGGGGCTCGCCGTTGGCACCCGGCTCCTTCGTGCGGTCGAGCACGGCGATGCGCTTTGCCGTTGCAGGCACAGCTGCCATGAAATGCTTGACCGAGAACGGACGGAACAGATGTACTGCAACGAGACCGACCTTCTCACCTTTCTCAACGAGATAGTCGATAGCCTCCTCGGCAGCCTGACAAACCGAACCCATAGCGATGATCACGCGGTCGGCGTCGGGAGCTCCGTAGTAGTTGAAAAGACCGTACTTGCGGCCGGTGATTTCCGAAATCTTGTTCATGTATTCCTCAACCACGTCAGGCACAGCGGCATAAACGGGGTTGCAGGCCTCACGGTGCTGGAAGAACACGTCGCTGTTCTCAGCCAGGCCGCGCGAGATAGGAGCGTCGGGAGTGAGAGCGCGCTTGCGGAAACGGGCGATAGCCTCGTGGTCAACAAGCGGAGCGAGCTCATCCTGCTCGATCATCTCGATCTTCTGGATCTCGTGTGATGTGCGGAATCCGTCAAAGAAGTTCAGGAAAGGAATGCTCGACTTGATCGATGCGAGGTGAGCCACTGCAGCGAGATCCATTACCTCCTGCACCGAACCCTCGGCAAGCATGGCGAAACCGGTCTGACGGCAAGCCATCACGTCCTGATGGTCGCCGAAAATGCTCAGCGCGTGGCTGGCGATTGTGCGGGCCGATACATGGAATACGCTCGGGAGCTGCTCGCCCGCGATCTTATACATGTTCGGGATCATAAGCAGAAGACCCTGCGATGCTGTGTAAGTCGTCGTCAGAGCACCTGCCATCAGTGAGCCGTGGACAGCACCTGCTGCGCCACCCTCACTCTGCATTTCCTGCACGAGAACTGTCTCGCCAAAAATGTTCTTTCTGCCGGCTGCCGCCCATTCGTCGACATACTCTGCCATTGTCGACGACGGGGTGATCGGGTAGATTGCCGCAACCTCCGAGAACATGTAGGAGATGTGAGCAGCTGCCTGATTGCCGTCGCAAGTCAGAAACTTCTTTTCTTTGCTCATAATTTAGGTTTAAGCTATTTGAGATTTTTTGAATCCGTGATTGAAGACTTGAAAAAGAGACACCCCGCACACGTCAGGGCATACCTCTCCCTAAATCTACGCAAAGATATGAAAAGTTTAATTCCTTTTATGCGAATTTGGCCATTTTTTATACGTTACGTTTTC
>CAYSKE010000019.1:3810-14175 GCA_964431465.1 uncultured Muribaculaceae bacterium
GAAAAGTTTAATTCCTTTTATGCGAATTTGGCCATTTTTTATACGTTACGTTTTCTCACATTTTTCCGTAACACATTTGTCAAGCCACAATTCTCAATATCGGTTAGCCTACAGCAACATTACAATGCCGCCGCAATATTGCGGATAGATGAAAGACGCTTCATGAAAGAGCTGTCCGATTTTGCCATCTGCATGTTATAGTCGCTTTGAAGATTCAGCAATAAATCTGCCGGAAGATCCAAAGCCGCTTCAAGTAGCAGTGCCATCTCGGTATTCACCCCTCTCTTACCCTTGATTATTTCATTTAGCAGCGACGGACTCACACCTATGCTCTCGGCAAGTTTTGCCTGAGTAAGATGCCTCGCCTCCAGTTCATCCATTACAAGTGCCCCGGGATGGGTAGGTTCAAACGGAGTAAGATTATTGGCGATCATATCCGGTGCTTTACCTGTCAGTGTAATCATATTTCAATCGTTATAGCGTAAAGCTATAAAAGTTCCCGCATATTCACAAATTTGTGAATATTATTGCGACTTTTTTTCACTTGTGACCATACATTGCCGCCTATATATTTTTGCGGGAAAGGTAGGCGCCGGGCTTGCCCGGCGTGTACTCCGCCGCCAATCACAGCGATTGATCACCGTAGGTGCGATGATTATTGAGCAACCATGCGCGATTAAGGTTCGGAGAGCCTGAGCGTAGGGATCGCTTCATAAAAACACCTTTTGTATTTAATTAATTGCTAATTTTGCGCATCCGCGTCGACATCTACCGCGACCGCGCAAACCTCTCATCACATGACACGCAAGAAAATCTACAACATAGTCTACGGCCAGACCGGCGGCCGTCACATCAACGCGAGCCGCATCTACAACTGGTATATGCTCGTCATGATCATCGCAAGCATCATTCCACTGATGTTCGTGAAAGATTATCCCATTTTCAAGACAATAGAAGTAGTCACTGTCACAGCCTTCATTATCGACTACGTCCTCCGCTGGAGCACTGCCGACCTGAAACTGAAACGGCACTGGACATCCTTTCTCATCTACCCCTTCACTCCTGCCGCGATTATCGATCTGCTCTCTATCCTGCCGGGATTAAATCTTATCAGCCCCGAGTTCAAGATTTTCAGGCTCTCACGCGTCCTGCGCATAGTCAACGTCCTGAAATTCCTGCGCTACTCCTCAAAGATTTCCATGTTTATGCGCGTCCTCTCCAAGGAAAAACACGTGTTGCTCACCGTGCTCATGCTCGCGCTTTTCTACATCTTCCTCACGGCTCTTATCATGTTCAACGCTGAGCCGCACATCAATCCCGCCACAGGGCAAGAGACATTCCACTCCTTCTTCGATGCCATCTACTGGGCAGCTGTCACCCTCACCACCGTCGGCTACGGCGACATCTGCCCCGTCACCGATCTGGGGCGCATGGTAGCCATACTATCCTCCCTTTTCGGAGTAGCGATTATCGCCCTCCCCTCAGGTGTCATCACGGCGAGCTATCTCGAGGAGCTTAAAAACGAGCAGTACAAGCGTGCCGCGGCTAAGCCCGAGTGACAGACACGGCTCATCACCGTGCGAGCGATAGATTGAAAAGCAGCCCATACGATGTGTTTACCGTCGGGAAGGCATTGGCTGTCACGATAGGCGTGTTCACCTGATGATCCACGTATGCCCCGATAGTAAACCGCTTCGACAGCACATAGTTTGCCGAGAAATTGAGCACAGTTGTCCGCGTGCCCGACGTAGCCTGAGTGTAAGCCCCTTCTATGCGTCTTATCAGCGCCTGAGTGTTTTGTATCGAGAAATCGGCGTTGAGCGACAGATCATTCGACACTCCGCTCTGCTTCCCTTTCATTTTTAGGAATGTATTGAAGCCCACAATCTTGTAGCCTGCACCTATCACAATTCCCCGCGTTGTAGCCTCCACGACCTGAGCCGCCGATGTGTTCAGGGTGAGAGTGCGCTGGTCGCGGTATTCTGCGCTGAGCGTAACATCATTTTTAAGCGTGACGGCAGTCCCGATCAGCGGCGCAAACCGTTCGGCTATAGCAACCGAAGTGATGTTGAACGGCAACGACGGAACGGGACGCCCCGTCTGCTCCTGCATCCTGAAACCGAGATTGGCATTCTTTGCTCCGGCACTCAGCCAACCGGGAAACGACGAATAAGACCCTACGGTGTAGGTGCACTGATAGGCGTGGTTAAATACTATCGACTTGAGGCGCTCACGCAGACCGAAATAGTTTATCAACCCGTCGTAGCTCACACGCCAGTTGGGGAGCATCGCGCTTGCCGACGGGAAAGGATCGAGCGACACTCTACCCGCGTCGCGCCCCGTGTAGGCAGCGATAAACGCCGGTATCAGCACATCCCCGCCGGTCTGCTGCACATCACCTATCTCCTCGCTGAAACCTTGACCGGCATACACCGTTCCCTCCAGAAATCCGCCGTTAGGGTATGCCATTCCACGGTATTGCGATCTGACGCGCTCGGCCACCATCTCCACGTTATCGGTAAACCGCTCGAATGCCCCGCTGTAATACCCGTTGTCGGCCGACGATGGGCGCAATGCCGACGACAAAGCCACGGTTGTCATCGTGAATGAGCCGCCACTCATCACCGGCATGTCGGCATACATGAATTGCACCTGTTTCGTCCTATTGTCCGTCCGGTTGCTTGTGAGTGTGATCTTCAACCCTTTCACTGGCTCAAGCTGCAGTTCACCATGCAATTCATTGCCTATCGAGAGCATAGCCGGCGAAGTCTGCCCATTGTCGGTTATCAGCCATCCCCGCTCCTTCGACCTCGTGATGAAGTCCTCCCCCGCAAAACCGAAAGCAAAATCAAGTCCCGGCGACAGCGGCCCATACTTCCCGCTCTGCCCGAAGAAGTTGCCGATCTCGTTATTGAATAGCGGCAGCGAAAGCGAGTTATTGCGCTTGTATTGCAGCGATATGTTGCGCACGCTCATCAGTGTGCGCACCGAGTGATCGGCAATCTTCCGCCACACCGTCCGTTCATCATTCAGCACCTCGGTCACCGTCACGTTCACGATCCGCTCCGTCTTGTCATCTCCTCCGTTTCCTCGCAGCGTTATATCCACATTGTTGCGGTCAGTCGACCGTGTGAGCAGTCTCACTTCCGCTCCCGAAGCATCCTTGCCGGTCACCTTTACCCGCTTGCTGCGCAATCCATGCTTGAGTTGGACCGTCGAGTCAGACACAAGCGTCAGGCTTTTCTCCATCTTGCGCGCGTTTCGGCTCGCGCCACCACCTCGCGCATTACTCCAGTATTTCTGATTCAGCTCCTTCAGATACTCCGACTTATTATACATCCCCTCGAAATTCAGCCGTCCGTCACCCGTCCACACGCCACGGCTCGCTATCGAGTGTCCCGTCTCCACATCGCCGATCCTCGTTCCGCGGTCCCATGTATAAGTCGAACTGTACGACGCCGTTCCCGACACGAAATCGAAAACCTTTATGCGCGACAGCGGCAGGCGATAGCTTGCGCTGAAACTCTGGTTGTAGCCCCACGGTGTGCCGAGCCGCAATATCGATGACCACACCGTGTCCTTCCACTCCTTATACCGGTCGGGAAACAGCTTTTTATTCACTGCACCCACAGTCTCCTCTATCCTTGCCGAAGTATTCGACGAGAAATTCACCGAGAGGCTTTGCGTAAGGTTCCATGTCAGTGAGAGCTGACGGTCCCACAGGAAATTCTTTGACACCGATACCGGGAGTTGGAAAAAATCGTCGTTGGCCGACCGCGTCTGCTGCTCATAGTAGTAGCGCGACATAGCCGTCTGCATCGTGATGTTGGTGGGCAGGTAATTAAGTTCCCATTCACGCAGGAAGCTCCAGCCGCTCCCCTTTCGCGATATTCGCCCGAACGGCCTGAATCCCTTGCGCAGCGGTGTGTAGCTGTACTGGAGTGATCCGCGGTAATCATTTGAGTTCTCATATTCCGTGGTCGGATTCACCTGACTCTGCCGGTTCATGGAGAAATTCACCGTGAAATTACCAGGATCCCACGGCTTGGGAGTCTGCGACACGACATTTGATTTCAGCCCCGACAGGCTGAAACTTGTCATCTTACCCCTATCGAGCGCGTATGCCTTTATCGAGTCGCGTTCGGCGCGCGTAGCCACGTCATTCAGGGCATCGTGGAGTGTCACATCCTGATCGAGCGGATTGTACTTGGGCGTGGTGCGCTCCTCCGACACCGAGTAGTAGATCGGTGCGCTGATCTTGGCCGATGCCGGCAGGAAACGCCCTAAATCGGTCTGCACCGTCACACCGTACTGTGTGTAGTTATCCATGCGCCGCTCGTTGAGGCTTTGGTCTACGTTGCCAAATCCTGCTGTCTCCTTGTGCCCCGTGAAATTGAGGGTAGCCACATCCGACACCGCAAGATTGGCATTCACCTTAGCACCCCATCCCCCATTTTCGTTGAAATCGGTTACTTTCAGCTCGTTCACCCACACAGTACCGCTCTTAGGCATCCGCGCGTTGTTCCTCACCCCTATCACCATCACCCTCACGTCGCTGAGTGTAGGATTTCCCTTCACGCTCATGCGCCTCCCTTCATTGTCAGGATCAGGACGGGTGTAGACGGTCATGTAGCTCACATCACTCCCCTTGTCGTTGCGCGCGCGGTTGCGCTCACGCTTCAGATTCACCAGCGACTCCAGCTTCAGGTCAAGATAGTTATCACGGGGCCACACCTCCTCCCTGTCGCCCGGCACATTGTTGTTGTATCTCCCCGGCTGTGTCAGCGTCAGCGGTATCTCATACTCGTAATAATTGTTTTTCACATCGCTTCCCAGCCTCATCACAAGCGCGAGCTCATCATTTTCAAGATTGGTCGCATTGTCGATAAGAGCCTCGGCATGCACCCACATCTGCAGACGGTTGTAGTTGCGCAGATCGAGTTGCGTGCTGCGGTACACAGCTCTCGCCTCATCGCTGTCGAGCCCGGCGACCTTCATCGACATTGCCTGCTCGTTAAGCTGGATTATCTGCGCTTGTCCCGGATCAACTATGCGCGACACCTCCGGCGGGAGCACATAGTTCACCGGCTCGCGTCCGGCGTTCTCCTCGATGTTCACCACCGACACATCCAACTCACCCTGCGCCGGAGCATCCGCCCGACTACCCAGACTGTAATCATAATCTCGCCACTCCCCTCTCACAAGTTCTAGAGTGGCAAAACGCAGGTGTGTCGGATTCTTAAACCCGGTCATAAACATCCTCATGAACCTGATAGTGGTGAAATCCGATATTCCTCCCACAGCCTTTTCATAGTCACCAAGAGGGATTTTGAACTGATACCACACCGCCTCGGCCGTCGTGCCGTCGCGCAAAAGCACGAGCGACGTCTGCCGGTCAGTTATATAATTCTTCCCCACCACAAAATCCTCAGGTCTTATCGACACGCGGTATTGAAAATAGCGCTCATACTCATTCAGCGTGTTGTCCTGATTTATATCCTCCACGTCGGGAGTATTGCGCGCCGACTGGTACATAGGCTCCCCCGACAGGCGGGCATCGAGCGAGTTCCCCTCCACACCGTTGTAGCGTTTGTATCGCTCAAGTATCGACAGACGTTGTTGATCATAGTCCTCCCCGAGAAAGAAATGATAGTTGTCGCCCGCCGGATCATTGAATGGCGAGAATTTATCCTCCTCAAGTCTGGTCACCGTTGCTGCCGGAAGTTTCCTCCTCAGCTCCGAGAGATAATCAGCATAAGTGCCGAAACCAAACTCATCGGCGTTTTTCAACCCGTCGAGCCCCACATCCTGCACCTCGCGCGACGTCGTGGCGTTGTCAAACGAGTAAGTCATCGAAGGCTGTGTCGACACCCGTCCCCACACCGTTTCCGTCATATACGCCTCGTTGCCGTCGACAGGCACACCGTTCTCATAGCTCTTCATCCCATCCTTGAGTATATCCTCGCTTATCTCTCCGAGATTGATATACAGGTCACCACCCTCGGTGTTAGGGTTCGCTTCATCGAGAAACGGCGACATGACCCAGAACTGCAAGTAACCGATATTGGCCTGCTCGAAATTGGTGTTTTCCAGACGCCGCATTATCCCGCCCCACCTCCGCTCGGGATAAAGCAGATTGAAATCGGCATCCACATCGGTTGCGTCCACGTTGTAAGGCCCGCGCTCAGTCGGATAAAACGAAACGTTCATCGTCTGCACCGTCGACGACTCACCATACTCAAGCTCCCTCCCGGGAAATATCTCACGCGATGTCACTTCACGCACGTAGGGGTTCGACAGTTGCGCCAGATCACTCTTTATGTACGACGGACAAAGTGTCGAGTTCCGCGACGTGAATACCCTGTCGATGTGGTTCCAGCATATCAGTGCGCGGTTTTTTCCGTAGTCGGTATTGTTGCTCAAAGCCCCTTCCTTAAACAAAGCGTTTCCTCCCTGCTCGCTTGGTGTCGATGCGAGTACCCATGCGTATGGTGAACGGAGGTCTATACCCGTCTGGCTCTCCTCAAAATCATCTATATAAGAACTCCCGTCCATCGAGCCACGCTTCTGCGAGTGAGGAAGCAGCTTCGCAAACTCGGCGTTGACGCTCAGCTGCGACGGAGCGGTGGCATTCACCGTCGGGATCTTATTCAGCCAGTTGGTAAGCCACATGAACTGAGTTTTCCAGTTCACATTCAGTCCCGCCATAGTATTGTTGACGATCTCATCACCTATCGCCACCTTCTCAGTCAGTGCCTTTTCCGAGAAATGCAGCAGAGTTCCCCCCACCGTAAGGTTGCGGTTGATCTCATATTGCATGTCCAGCCCGAGCAGAGTCTTGCGCTGTGTCGAGAACATAGCCTGATTTTCAAGCGACACATCAATTTTCTGCCCCGAGTCGATTATACTTTGGTTTATGATTGTCACCACTCCCATCATGTAATCGACCGTGTAGTCCACGTTCTCCACCAGTTGGGTTCCTCCCGCCGTCACCACCACCGACCCATGCGGCACATTCACGGCGTCAAGCCTTATCTCCGCCCCGCTGCTTGCCTGATATTCACCCGTCAGGTAAAATTTATTTCGCTCGGCATTCTGCGCAGCCACAACCTGAGTCGAGTCATAGAGAGCCTCATACAGATATGGTGCCGAAAGCGCCTCATTCCCTATCACCTCGGCAAGATGGCTGCCAAACGGCTCCGCAACCGGAAAAATCACGCGACCCGACGACTGCAGCACCGTATACCCGTCAATGAAGTCAAACATACCGTCAGGATTACCTGTGCCATTCGTGTCGATGCGGTCAAGCCCCATCACCTGAAGCAGCGTCTTGTCCGCGAGGCTTCCCACCGGCAGATAATTTATCATAATACCCGTCGTGTCACTCAGATACTTCACCTGTAGCTTGAAATTGCTGCGTTCCATCTGGTAGCCGCCGATTGAATATACATTTTTCATCATCAGCCGCCACATCGGAAACCGTGTGGAGATCGTCGTGGCTCTCAGCATCTTCACATACAATGCCTGCGAGCTGTCAGTCACATCCCCCGAGAATTCACCCACCTGATACACCTTCCCGTTGTAAGTGTACTCAAACGCCACACCTAAAACTTCATCGCTTCTCAGAGCCGTGTTTAGCGAGATATACCCTAAAGTCGCGTTCACCCTGTAGTCATGCCCCTCAGTCAGAAGCCGCGCGCTTTCCACCTTCTCATAGTCGCTACCTCCTGTTATCCCGTATTCTGCAAGCCCGGCAAGCACCTGAGTTGTCTGGCTGATATACCTCGCGCCGCTATACTCCTCCTGCATCACGGTGAGAAGATTGTTTGCGCCGTTGCGTGGCACAGCGTCTGCCATGTCAGGCTTCCAGTAGTCGCTTGCAAGCACCCGGTTTTCACCCAGATCCTGAAACGCCACAACATTGCGCGACTGCCCGTAGCTCCCGCTCTTGTTGGTCACCCACACCTCGATGCGCGTGATCTGCACCCCACTGGTCACCACCGGCAGATTGGCGGCAAATCTGTCGTAATTCTCCCTGAAATACTGCGCGAGGAAGAAATGCCTGTTCTGATCGTAATTGTCCGCTCTGATTGAAAACTCCGTTGTCTGCACACCCCGTTTCGACGACACGCTTCTTGTCGACGAATTCTGCTGTGACGCAAGAGCGGTAGCCGTCAGACGCCCGAATTGCAGCTGAGTTTTCACGCCGAAAAGTGCCGTGCTTCCCCTTATCAGCGATGACCCCGTCGTCAGCGACACATTTCCCGCCTCAATGCTCCTCACTATATCATCCTCATTCGCTTCATAATTCAGTTTCAGGTTTTTCGCATCGAAATCAAATGTAGCGTTAGTGTTGTAATTCATATTGAACGACAGTCGTTCACCCAATCGCGCGCCCACATTAGCCTGAATCCGCTGGTCAAAATCAAAATAAGTCTTTCGCCGTGACTGAAGAGAAAGCGACGGATTATCAGTCTTCGTGCTCTTTATCCCCGTTCTTATCTGCACCGTGCCGCGCGTGGTCAGTTGCAGCCCGCCCGGTCCGAAAAGTCGGTCTATTGCATTTTGTCTATATATGGTTCCCCCCGGATTAAGCGGATCCTTCGTCACCTCACCCTCGGCAAGTGCCCGGTTACGCGTACGCCAGTACGAATCCATGATTTTCTTTGTCTGCCAGCGGTTATACTCCTCCCGGCTTAAAATCAACGGCAGAGCAATGTCGCGCCCCCCCATGCGTGTGTGTATCACATACACATCTCTCTCAGGGTCATATTCCGTCACCTCCTCCACATTGTCCGGACTGCGCAGGTCTATTGCAGGACTCTTACCCGTCAGCTCGCCGTAGCTGCGCGGCGAAGTCCCTTTCACCACAGGCGTTACCCTTGTCAGGCTGTCATTTGCCTCCCCCGTTTCCTGCGCTGAGATGCGCATGACCGCAGCGACCGCAATGCACATAAGCACCACAGCCACAACACGCTTCACAAAACAGTCATATATCTCTTGCAAGAAACTTCAGTTCAGTATTCACCTCCCCTCACCCTCCACCTTATTATCCAACGCATTCCCCACCCTTTTTATTGTATTCTTAATTCTCTTCATTATCTTTGTATTAATTTAATTCCGCTAATAATCTACCTGAATGAGTGCGCGCAGCCAATTAATTGTAAAGAACTTTGGACCGATCCGAGACATTTCGGTGGAATTCAACCGTTTCACCTTTTTTGTTGGTTCACAAGGAACTGGCAAAAGCACCATCGCTAAACTGTTCTCCATGTTTATGTGGCTGGAAAAACGCCTCATACGTGGAATGATAAGCAAAAAATACATCGAACAATATTCACGGTTCCGAAAGACCTACTGCGGTTATCATCGCCTTTCATCCTACTTTTATGATGATACTGAAATAGACTTCTGTGGACAAGCCTATAGGTTCACATTTAAGCAAGGTAAAATATCAATCACGGAGCTGAATATCGACTCTGCGGATGTCGTGAAAGTCATGTATATTCCTGCTGAAAGAAATTTCTTGAGTTCAATTGGTAATCTTTCTGGAATTAGAACTCTTCCTGAGTCACTACTGACATTCAAGGATGAATATGAATCTGCTACAAAATCTTTCGCCTCAGGATATAGATTACCCATAAATGGAGTAAATTTTGAGTATGATCGGCTCAACAATGTCTCTTGGTTAGTTGGCACAGACTTCAAGGTTCGTCTCACCGATGCTTCAAGTGGATTTCAGGCAGTTCTGCCTATGCTTCTGGTTTCCCAGTATCTCACTGACTTAGTCGCTATTCGACCGACTGGAGAAACCGCACTGAATGTTCAGGAATTATCCAAACTGAAAGAAGAGGTGAGCAAAGTTATAGCTAACCCATTGCTGTCTACCGAAGTCCGAGAAGCTGCTTTGGCTGCTCTGTCAGCACGTTTTATTTACTCTGGTTTCATCAACATTGTTGAGGAACCTGAGGAAAATCTGTATCCCGACTCACAGAAAGAAGTGCTTTACTCACTGTTATCATTAGCAAACCGACAGCCGGCAAATCAACTTGTCATCACGACCCATAGTCCGTATCTCATCAACTATCTCACCATTGCAATTAAGGCAGGTCAGCTTATTTCAAAAGGAGCCGATCCTGAGGCGATCCGCTCTTTAGTTCCCTCTACGAGCACTGTCTCAGCCGAAGAAGTAAGTATCTATGAGTTATCCGACGGCAAAGCAACCCTTCTGTCCATGCCCGAGGGAATTCCAAGCGACAGCAACTTCCTTAATCTCGCATTGAGGGAAACAAACAATACCTTTGAAAACTTGCTTGACATTGAAGACTCAATTTGACATGCCTGATCCGGTCAACTTTTTTATTC
>CAYSKE010000019.1:14275-18714 GCA_964431465.1 uncultured Muribaculaceae bacterium
TGCTTGACATTGAAGACTCAATTTGACATGCCTGATCCGGTCAACTTTTTTATTCCCCGTTGTCAAACCGCCAACATATCGCAAGCACGTTTCGGTATCTGTGATCCGCAGGATGGCAGAAGTGCCTACGTGGATTTTAGCAATGAAGATCAATGGATCGCTATCGTTGATAATCGCACCGGACAATCATTGAATTTCACTGCAATAGATTCTTGCATAGAAATACGCCGCGATGACGGCAGCATGGATTTTCGATGCGACGCCATGTTGACCGGTGCTGGTTACATTATTTTTATTGAGTTAAAGGATCAGATGGGCAACTGGATAAATCATGCCGTCAATGACCAGTTGCAAACCACGATCGACCACTTCAAGAGCAATAACGACATCTATCAATATCCTAAACGGTTAGCCTACGCTTGCAACAAACGTCACCCGAGATTTCAATACTCCAACATGGAAATGATGAATAATTTTAGAAGCCGAAACAAAGTGCGGCTTATAATAGCCAACGAGATCGTGATAAAATAACACCCTGTTTTTGTTTTCACCAACTAAGGAATAGCTAAAGATATTTGTCGGTCAGAGATTGCGTTTTCACAACTTTTATACCTTCACCGCCACAACTCTTTTTGCTCACTCCGATTAAATTAAGTATCTTTGCGGGGTTGACTCGCCTTAAAACGACTCAACCAGCCTGACAAATTATAATTTCCTGAGATTCATCACCAATCATAGTCGCACGTCACTTCGGCGAAATGAATAAATATCGTAAATCCACGGTTCTCCCCGACAGCGGTAAAAACTTTCCGTTGTTCCCGAAGCTGCTTGCAACATCATTCGGTGCCGGATTTCTACCCGTGGCTCCCGGCACATGGGGAGCACTTGTCGCAATCATCCTGTGGCTTCCGCTCTATCTGTGGTGTACGCCGCTTACAGCTCTTATAGTCACTTCAATCGCGATTGTCCTCTACACTATCGCCGGTACATGGGCAAGTTCTGAAGCTGAGAAATATTGGGGTCATGACCCCGTCGTGGCATGCGCCGATGAAACCGTCGGACAATGGATCTCCCTGCTTCCGGTCATCGCCGGAGTAAGTCCGTGGTGGGAAATCCTCCTTTCGCTTGCGCTCTTCCGCTTCTTCGACATTTTCAAGCCACTGGGCATCCGCGCCACCGAGCGGCTTCCACGCGGCTACGGCATGATGGCCGATGATATTCTTGCCGGTATCTACAGCGCACTCCTGATCCTGTTGTTAAACCACTTTATTCTCGACTGATGGGAGCGTTGAAAGATATTAAGGACAAGCTCCTGAAAAGCGACTCTCTCATTTTCACCTATCTCCGGTCGATAGTTGCCAGCCAGTCGGCATCATGGCTCGACCTTGGCCTCGGTTTCGCACTCTTTGCATGGATCGGCATGACTCCGTGGTTGGCCACCGCCATAGGGGCAATCGCCGGAGGAATTCTCAACTGCGTCATAAATTATCACTTTACCTTCCATGCCAAGGGAGTCGATTGGCGTGCGGTCGTGGTCAAATACACCATCGTGTGGGTCGGAAGCCTCTTGTTAAACTCTTTCGGCACACAGGCAATTTATTCCTTGCTGCAGAAATGGACATGGCTGGAGACCATAGGATTCCGTCCCGACGGATATTTTGCAGCCGCACGACTATTTGTTTCTCTCATCGTTTCATGGTTCTGGAACTTTGCCCTGCAACGCTACTTCGTCTACAGGCACAACTCTTTCGATCGTTACGCCACTAAGATGTTTGACGTGATCGGGATTAAAAACTCTACTAACGACAATGAGTATAAAGACTAAAGCTACTGAGGCCCGAAACGGGCTTCAGCAAGGCATCTACTTTGTAATCAATCCGTTTGTCCGACTCCTTATCAAGCTTGGTGTAACCCCCAACATGGTCACGACCATCGGGTTGCTCGGCAACATTGCTGCGGCGGCAGTCTTTGTAGTTGCAGCCGTAAAAGCCTGGCAAGGCATTCCACCCACCCCCGACTACACTCTGGTCACATGGGCAGGCATCCTTATTATCGGCTTCTCACTGTTCGATATGCTCGACGGGCAGGTCGCACGCATCGGAGGCATGACATCGACATTCGGTGCGATGTACGATTCCGTGCTCGACCGTTATTGCGAGATCTTCACGCTCGGCGGCATCGCCTATTACCTTGCCGGATGCGGCGACCTCATTGGATCCATCCTCACATTCCTTGCCCTCACAGGCAGCGTCATGGTGAGCTACGTGCGTGCCCGTGCCGAGGGACTTGGCCTTGAGTGTAAGATCGGATTCATGCAGCGTCCCGAGCGCGTCGTGGTGACATCAGTCGCCGTCATCGCAACAGGCATAACCGGCCTCTCGATCAGCAGCACCTCCGCTTTCGACCCCAATATCATTCTCGACATAGCCATGGCCATCATAGCATTCTTCGGGAATCTCACCGCATTTGCCCGCATCAACCATTGCCGCAGGCAACTTGCCAGCAAACAAAAATGAATAAATCCTCACGTTTTCCGTCGCAGAAAGAAGCACTGTGGTGTGCCGGAGCCTTAGCCTTCTGGCTGCTCGTCACCGCCCTCTTCATCGGCTTCCGCCCCGAGCACATCTTCATGGCGCTCCTCATCTTCTGCCTCTTTTTCTTCTTTGGTGCCACGCGCCGTCTGGTAGTGGCTCTCGTTCCGTTTCTCATTTTCGCCATATCCTACGATTGGATGAACATAGTCCCCAACTACACCGTCAACCCCGTTGACGTGCGAGGGCTATATGAAACCGAGAAATCCCTTTTTGGAATAACTGCCGGTGGCGCGCTACTCACCCCCAATGAGTTCTTCGCCATCCATCATTGTGCGTTCATGGATTTCATGGCAGGCATTTTCTACCTCTGCTGGGTGCCACTCCCCGTCATTTTCGGCCTGTGGCTCTATTTCACCGGCAAAAGAAATGCCTATCTCCATTTTGCCATGGTTTTCCTCCTCGTCAACCTCATCGGATTCACGTTCTATTACATCCATCCCGCCGCACCACCATGGTACGTGGCCGGCTATGGATTTGAGGCCATAACAGGCACACCCGGCTCAGTGGCCGGGCTCGGAGCATTCGACGACATGACCGGCCTCGGCATCTTCAATGCCCTCTACGCCCGCAACAGCAACGTCTTCGCCGCGCTCCCCTCACTCCATTCAGCCTACACTCTTGTGGCTTTCATCTACGCCTGCCGCTCACACTCATCACTGTTCTGGCGTCTGCTGCTCGCCGTAGTCACACTCGGAATTTGGTTTACTGCCGTCTACACCTCCCACCACTACATTATCGACGTGACGGGCGGCATAGCCTGCGCGATAGCCGGATTCATCCTCTTTGAGTACGTACTGATGAAGATACCCGCTTTCAGCCGCTTCGTCAGCCGCTACACCACATTCATCTCATGACAACGACAATATGAACGAAAACTACGATATTCGTCCCGACGTCATCAACTACGACGACATACGCGCCCTTATCCCCGCGCTCGACGGGCATCCACGCTTTGTCAACTGGCTGCTGCACTTCCTTTCCGTCGATAAAGTCAACGCAGTCCACGCCAAGTGTTGCGACACCCCGGGACCGGAATTTGTCAAGCGTCTGCTCCTCGATGAATTCAAGATAAAACTGCGCATCGACAACAGCGAGATACTCGACAACCTCCCCGAGGGAGCGTTCATCACTGTCAGCAATCACCCGTTCGGAGCCCTCGACGGCATAGCGCTCATCTATCTATTCTCCTCACGCCGCCCGCAATACAAGGTCATGGTCAACATGATTCTCAACAAGATCAGTGCCATGCGCCCTAACTTCATCGCGGTCGACCAGTCGGCTTCCGACGACCCCAAGAAACGCGCTGTCTCTGTCTCCGGAATTCGTCAGGCACTCCGCCAGCTCAGCGACAATCAGCCCGTAGGATTCTTCCCTGCCGGAGCGATGAGCAAAACCACATGGCACGACGGACTGCAGGATCGCCCCTGGCAGCCATCCATACTTCAGATCATCTACCGCGCAAAGAAACCGGTTATTCCTGTCTATTTCCACGGCAGCAACAGCTGGTGGTTCAACTTCCTCGGCCACGCATGCTGGCCGGCAAGATCGCTCCGACTCCCCGCCGAGGTCTTCCGCAAAGTCGGCACCGAGATGCATATCAGCATCGGCGAGCCTATCTCTGTCGAGGAGCAGGCTGCCTACGCCACCCCCGAGGAACTCGGGAAATTCCTCCGGGAGCAGACCTACGCACTGCGCCGCTACAAATAAAGGCCGCCATAGGAATGCTTTGGCATCAAAAGTAGGGACGCACGGCGCATGTAATGCGGTTCAAATAGGAATGTTTTGGCATCAAAAGTAGGGACGCACGGCTCGTGCGTCCTCCTGATTATCAGCGTGCAAAGCACG
>CAYSKE010000020.1:0-18612 GCA_964431465.1 uncultured Muribaculaceae bacterium
CAATAACGATAGAAAGTTATTGAAGTAACAATTATCTGGAAACACAATGATTAAAGCACTAACTGACCTCGGCGCCGAGTGATGTGACGGCTCTTTTTTCTTATCAAAAATATTGCTACTTTTGCATAATTAGTCCGACCGACGTGGCCGGCTGAACTGAACACAACAAATCCCATCAACTGCCTCCTACGCTATGACGACTCCGCAAATTATCAGATTTTGCTTCATCGCCGCTCTATGGATAGCGATATGCACGCTCCTGATCATGTCGTCGGAACGCATAACTCTCTATACGCTATTCGTAATCGCAGCTTCAGGCATTGTTGTGTTTGTACCTCTTTACAAGAAATACCGCCGCGATGGATCAGCAAACAATAAATAAAGACAGATATCCCCTGCTGTCGACGATAGACACTCCCGCCGATCTGAAGCAACTTTCACGACAGCAGCTTAAAGATTTGTGCGGAGAGATAAGGGGGTTCCTGATCGAGACTTTAGCTGAAAATCCCGGTCATTTCGCGTCAAGCATGGGTGCGGTGGAGCTTACTGTGGCTCTGCACTATGTGTTTGACACTCCCTATGACCGCATAGTGTGGGATGTAGGACATCAGGCCTACGGTCACAAACTTATCACCGGGCGCCGCGACAAGTTCCACACCAACCGCAAGCTGAACGGCATAAGCGGCTTCCCCACACCCTCGGAAAGCGAATACGACACTTTTGTGGCCGGACACGCCTCCAACTCGATATCGGCAGCCCTCGGCATGGCTGTGGCCACCCGGCTCAACAAGGATAATCCTGAGCGCAAGGTTATAGCCGTCATCGGCGACGCCTCAATCTCGGGCGGACTCGCTTTTGAGGGGCTCAACAATGCGGCCAACACTCCCAACAACCTGATCATCATCCTGAACGACAACAACATGTCGATCGACACAAATGTCGGTTCGCTGCACAGGTATCTGGGAAAGATCCACACGTCGAAATTCTACAACACGCTTCGTTACAAGACGTTTGGATGGATGAAAAAGATCGGTCTGCTCAACGACCGCCGCAAGGATTTCATCCTGCGCTTCAACAACAGCATAAAGTCACTGATCGGCAAACGCCAGAATATCTTTGAGGGGCTCAACATACGTTACTTCGGCCCTCTCGACGGCCACGACCTTGACATGCTTATCGACGCATTCCGTGACATACGCGATCTCCAAGGGCCGCGCATCATACACCTGCGCACGATCAAGGGGAAGGGTATGCCGGCAGCAGAGAAAGACCCGTCGTCGTGGCATGCTCCCGGCAAATTTGACCCGGTGTCGGGAATACGTCTGGCATCCCAGAAAGCCGATGCAACGCCAAAGTTTCAGGACGTGTTTGGCGAGACACTGGTAGAACTCGCAAATAAAAACGACAAGATCATCGGCATAACAGCCGCCATGCCATCGGGAACCTCAATGTCGATCATGCAGAAGGCTATGCCGGAGCGCGTGTTTGACGTGGGTATCTCGGAAGGGCACGCCGTGACGTTTGCGGGGGGACTCGCCAAAGAGGGGCAGATACCTTTTGTGGCGATTTACTCTTCTTTCCTACAACGCGCCTACGACCAGATCATTCACGATGTGGCGATCCAGAAACTGAAGGTGGTATTCTGCATCGACCGCGCCGGTCTTGTCGGGGATGACGGCGTGACGCATCACGGTGCATTTGACCTCGCATACATGCGCTCAGTGCCGGGAATGAACGTCGCCGCTCCGCGTGACGAACACGCCCTGCGCAACCTCCTTTATACCGCGCAACTCCCCGATGCCATCGAGGGACCAATCGCTATACGCTATCCGCGCGGCTCGGGAGAACTTGCCCAGTGGCACAATGAGATGGAGCGTGTGGAAGTGGGCAAAGCCGAAAAGCTGCGTGACGGGAATCAGGTCACAGTGGTTTCTATCGGCACAATAGCCGGAGAAGTGAGCCGAGGGATTGAGCTTGCCGCAGGGAAGGCTGGCGTGAGTGCCGCACACTACGACGCGATATGGCTCAAACCGCTCGATGAAGAGATGATGCGCGAGATCGCAGCAAAGGGGCTGCCTATTGTCACGGTAGAAGATGCCTCGGTCAACGGCGGTCTGGGCTCAGCCGTAGCCGAATGGCTTACGGAACACAACATCTCGATTCCGGTGACACGTCTCGGACTGCCTGCCGAGAACTTCGTTCAGCACGGCACGGTGGCTCAGCTTCAGAGAATATGCGGAATTGACGCCGAATCAATTTCAGAGGCAATAATCAAAGTTGCAAAAACATGAGAATAGTCATAGCCGGAGCCGGTGACGTCGGCACACATCTTGCCAAGCTGCTATCGCTTGAGAACCAAGAGATAGTTTTGGTCGATTCCGACCGAGACAAGCTCGGCGTGCTTGACTCGAACTATAATCTCATGACTCTGGCCGGAGGGCCTGCATCGCTGAAGACCTTACAGGAAGCATCGGCAGGAAAAGCAGACCTTTTTATCGCCGTAACCCCTTTTGAGGCGACCAACATCACTGCCTGCGCAATGGCCAACTGGCTCGGAGCCAAGTCAACGGTAGCGCGAATCGACAATTATGAGATGATGACGGAAAAACCGTCGGAGTTTTTCCGTACAATCGGTGTAGACCACACAATCTATCCGGAATATCTTGCAGCCGAGGAGATACTGACAGCACTTCGCCACTCATGGGCGCGCCACTGGTTTGAGCTGCACGGTGGTGAAATCATCCTTGTGGGGGTGAAAGTTCACTCAGGTGCAAGCATCATCGGGCAGGAGCTGAAGAATCTGACACGCGTAAACCACAATTTCCACGTCTCGGCGATCAGACGGCGGCATGAATCGATCATTCCGCGCGGCGACGATACAATCCTCGAGAACGATATCGTCTACT
Source organism: uncultured Muribaculaceae bacterium (assembly GCA_964431465.1). Classification (GTDB taxonomy): domain Bacteria; phylum Bacteroidota; class Bacteroidia; order Bacteroidales; family Muribaculaceae; genus JAFLTL01. The sequence goes on from CAYSKE010000020.1 coordinate 2,907, forward strand.
TCACCTCGACCCGACAACACATCGATGACATACGCCGTCTGTGCGGTAAGGAATACTACAAAGTGAAGCGCGTGACGATAATGGGAGGATCGCGCATCGCAATAAGACTTATCGCTCTGGCGGGTAATGAATATAAATTCAAAATCATCGAAAGCGATCAGGCACGTTGCCACTATCTTGCTGAGACTCTGCCCGATGATGTGGAAATAATCTATGGCGACGCACGCGACAACGACGTGCTCACCGAAGCGGATATAGCTCACACTGACGCATTTGTAGCTCTCAGCGACAGCTCGGAGGCCAACATACTCGCCTGCCTGACAGCCAAGGAGTTTGGAGTAAACAAATCGGTTGCCGAAGTTGAAAACATCCAGTTTGTGGGTGAAGCCGAAGCACTTAACATCGGCACAGTCATCAACAAAAAGCTCCTTGCATCGGCCAAGATATTCCAGCTTCTGCTTGATGCCGACGGCTCGACAAGCCGCTGCCTTGCATTCACCGATGCAGAAGTCGCCCAGATAGAGACGCGCCCCGGCTCAAAAATCACCTCAGCCCCGATCAAGAACCTGAAGCTCAGCCGCGAGATGACTCTCGCGGGCATAATACGCGGCGGAAAGGGCATGCTTGTGAGCGGCAACACAGTAGTGCAGCCCGGCGATCAGGCAGTGGTGTTCTGTCTCGGCGGTTATCTCCATGAAATCGAACGGCTATTCACGTGAGACACTCCCACCTCCATAAGAGCAAAACCGGCCTCATAAACTTCCCTGTGCTTCTCAAAGTCGAGGGATGGCTTCTCATGATCGAGTCGGTGTTTTTTCTTGTACCGTGCATCACGTCGTTTATCTACGGAGAGTCAGATGCCATCCCGTTTCTTGTGGCAGCGGGCATAACCGCTCTAAGCGGATTTCTTCTCAACCAATATATCCATCCACGACACAAGTCACTGCGCAAGCGCGAAAGCATACTGGTGACGTCGCTGACGTGGGTTGTGTTCTCGATATTCGGCATGATCCCGTTTATATTCGGCTCGACACACATGTCGGTGAGCGACGGATTTTTTGAAGCAATGTCGGGGTTCACCACCACCGGGGTCTCCATAATCTCTGACCCCGAAACGCTATCGCACGGCATACTCATCTGGCGCAGCCTGCTGCAATGGATCGGCGGCTTGGGAATCATCCTGTTCACGCTCGCCGTCATCCCGATGCTTAACTCAGCGGGCGGGGTGCATCTCTACAACTCGGAAGTCACTGGCATAACCCACGACAAGCTCACTCCACGCATAAGCTCCACCGCAAAACGCCTGTGGGGTATCTATCTCTTTCTTACCGCATTGCTTACATTCCTGCTTTGGCTGGGGCCGATGGATGTGTTTGAGAGTATATGCCACGCATTGTCAACCGTCTCGACCGGCGGCTTCTCGACACGCGCCGAAAGCATAGGAGCGTGGCACTCCAATTACATTACGGTGGTGATCATGATATTCATGTTTATCGGCGGTGTCAATTTCACCCTCATGATCAAGGCACTTACCGGCTCAGTGAAATCATTGACTACCAATGAGGTCTTTCAGTTTTATTGCAAGGTAATCGGTGTCATGACTCTGATTTTCATGGTGCTGATAATGCTCAACGTGCAGACAATGGGCTGGGGTGAAGCTGCTGTAAACGCACTATTTCAGGTAGTTTCAACAATAACATCAACCGGCTACACAATAGGCAATTATCTGGCATGGGGCCCGGCGTGCATGATGATGATCCTGTTGCTGATGATGGTGGGAGGTTGCGCCGGGTCAACATCGGGAGGTGCAAAACTTGACCGCATCCTGACAGTCAACCGTTATGTGAGAAACGAGATCTACCGTTTCATCCACCCCAACGTGATCAAAGGAGTGTCGATTTCAGGCAATGTGCTGTCAAGCGACATCATAAACAAAACCGTAGCTTTCATACTCATCTACATCGGCATAATCGTCATCGGAGCAGTCGCACTGTCACTACTCGGCCTACCATACAGCGACTCATTCTACACCTCGATATCGTGCACAGGCAACACGGGGTTGGGAGGGGAATATGTGGCAGTGCCCGACATAGGGAAATGGCTTCTGTCGCTGCTGATGCTGACAGGACGTCTGGAAATCTACTCGGTCATCGTGCTTTTTTCAAAGACATTCTGGAAATTGTGAGAAAATAATGAAACTTTTGCAGTGTCATTTGCGTCTAACTGCCAAAACAATTTTTACCACCGACAAAGCAACATGAATATCCTCGAAATCAACAACGTTTCAAAGAGTTTCAGCGGTCATCAAGCTCTATCGGACATCTCCTTCAACGTGCCGGAAGGTTGTGTCTATGGTCTACTCGGGCCTAACGGAGCGGGTAAAACGACACTGCTACGCATAATCAACCACATCACAGCTCCAGACTCAGGAGCAGTCACTTTCAACGGTCATCCACTCAATGCCGAGGATGTGAACGACATAGGTTATCTGCCTGAAGAGCGTGGTCTCTACAAAAAAATGAAAGTCGGAGATCAGGCACTTTTCTTCGCGCGGCTCAAAGGGTTGAGCAAAGCGGAGGCGACACGTCGGCTGCATGAATGGTTCACCCGTTTCGGCATCATGGACTGGTGGGGAAAGAAGGTTGAGGAACTGTCGAAGGGTATGGCACAGAAAGTGCAGTTTATCGTCACCGTGCTTCATCAGCCCAAGCTCCTGATATTTGACGAGCCTTTCTCGGGTTTTGATCCTATCAATGCCAATCTGCTGAAAGAGGAGATACTGCGTCTGCGCGATGCCGGGTCTACGGTGATTTTCTCGACACACAACATGGAGAGCGTGGAGAAGGTGTGTGATCACATCACGCTTATCGACCGCTCGCACAACATACTCACCGGCCGCGTCGCCGACATACGCAGCGAGGCCGGAAAAGGACGCCTGTCGCTGACGTTCAGAGGGGACGGCAATGCGCTTGCCGAGGCTCTGATGCCAATGGTGGAGAAGGATTCAATGCGACGCTTTGAGACAGCAGATCCCGACGTGACACGGCTGCGGCTGAAGATGCTTCCCGACACTGCGACATCGCAGGTCATAGACACAGCAAACCGACTCGTGGACATAGAGTCGTTTAACCGCGATCTGCCGTCGATGGATGAAATATTTATCGACGCTGTCAACCGCCACAATCTGCCATCGCTTCCCGCCGAGGCACCCACCATCTAAAATAACCACATTGATCAACCTCTCACATTTCTGAGACATGCATAGATTTCTCATCGTCGTCCAGCGCGAATACATGGAAAGGGTTTCTAAAAAATCCTTCATAATCTCCACATTGCTAATGCCCCTGCTGATGATCGCACTCATGGTAGCCCCCGTGCTCATCCAGCAGGCCACTACTCCCGAAGCGATCACACTCGGCGTGGTCGACATGTCGGGCAAGATATTTCCACGCCTTCAGTCGGGTGAAACCGTGAAATTTGTAGAAATGGCCGAAGTGCCCTCGGGAAAGCATGAAAATGATGACAATATCGACGGATATTTAGTGATCACGTCAGACCTGATAAACAATGGCTCGGTGGAGCGCATAGACCTGATACTTAACTCATCGAGCAACCTGAAATTTGAGCAGGAAGTGAGCTCGCAGATCAACGACGCCATAGAAACCGAGCGCCTGCTTGAATACAACATAAACGATCTGCCCAAGATTCTTGACAGCGTGAAGTGTGATGTGTCGCTGAACATCATGCGCCTCGACCGTGAGGACAAAGACTCAATGCCTACCGAGTTCAGCGCAATCATGGGCATCATCATGAGCATGCTGCTATATTTCTTCCTGCTTCTCTACGGCATCCAGGTGATGCAGAGTATCGTGGAGGAGAAATCGAACCGCGTGCTCGAGGTGATAGTATCATCCATAAAACCTACCCAGCTGCTTACCGGTAAAATTGCGGGAATAGGCCTGGTGGCTATTACGCAGATAATGATATGGGCTGTGTGCCTGTTTGTGATGTCGGTAATAGTGCTGCCGACGCTGCTTTCACCTGAAATGCTGACCGACATTCAGGCTATGCAGGCAGGTGCCCAACTGACCGATAGCGCGGATGTGGAGCTTGTGAGCGCCATGGCAACAATAACCAACCCGACATTTGTGATCCAGCTTTTCATCTGGCTCATCATTTTCCTCGTGGGCGGGTTCCTGCTTTATGCGTCGCTTTTTGCTGCCGTAGGGTCGGCTGTGGACAACATTCAGGACGCATCGCAACTCCAGACAGTGATCATCATGCCTATCATCATCGCCATGCTTGCCTCCACATCGGTAGCAAGTGCTCCCAACTCGGCGTTTGTGTGGTGGCTGTCGATGATTCCCTTCACGTCGCCGATGGTGATGATGGCACGCATACCTTTCGGCATCCCTGTGTGGGAGACCGCTATTTCAGCGTTGCTGCTCTACATCTCGATTTTCGGCGCGATATGGTGTGCCGCCAAGATCTACCGGGTGGGTATCTTCATGTATGGCAAAAAGCCGAGCATACGCGAGATCGTGCGCTGGATCTCATACAAGTAAGCCTAATCAAAGTCAATAAACCCAATAAAACCAACATCCATGAAACTCCTTGCAACCGCAGCGACAGCATTGCTTGCAGCACTGTCACCGATGGCTATCAATGCCTCAGAACCAATAGCTGAACACGTAATACTCATCGGTCTCGACGGATGGGGCGCCTACAGCTTTGACAAAGCCGACATGCCCAACGTCAAGAACATGATGAAGGAGGGATGCTACACCCTGAAGAAACGCTCGGTGCTTCCGTCGTCGAGCGCAGTGAACTGGGCATCGATGTATATGGGCGCGGGGCCGGAGCTGCACGGCTACACGGAATGGGGCACACGAGTGCCTGACCTGCCTTCGCGCGTAGTGGACGAAGACGGTATTTTCCCCACCATGTTCGGCCTGCTTCGCCGCCAGCAGCCCAATGCAGTGATCGGCAACATCGCAGAGTGGGACGGCATCAGATATGTGTGCGACACACTTGCCTTGAACCTCGACCGTGTGATAAGCGAAAAGCCGCTCAACCAGTCGACTACCGCGGCTGCTTGCGACTATATCAAATCGGCTAAGCCCACACTGCTCAATATCGTGTATGACGAGCCTGACCATGCGGGACATGTGGCAGGACACGACACTCCGCAATACTATGCAAAACTTCACGAGCTCGACTCATGCGTGGCGGAGATCGTGCAAGCGACCAAGGATGCGGGTATCTATGACAACTCCATCATCATCGTCACAGCTGACCACGGCGGCATCGGCAAGGGTCACGGCGGCAAGACCATGCAGGAAATGGAGACTCCGTTCATAATCCTCGGCAAGGGGATACGCAAAGGAGGAAATGAAATCCCCGAGAGCATGATGCAGTTTGACGTGGCTCCCACCATCGCCCACATCTTCGGTCTCGAGACTCCGCAGGTGTGGATCGGGCGCCCCGTGATGTCGATCTTTGAGTAGCGTGACAGCTCCCTGACCGACTGAGGTTTGGCAAAGTTTAACAAAATTAGAGGGCTTTTGATAGCCGGAAATTGTTAGATTTTTTGTAATTTCGCGCGTTTAATATCCGCGAAAAGAAAGAGACGAACCATGAGACAGCTGAAGATTACACGTTCAATCACAAATCGCGAGAGCGCATCTCTCGACAAATATCTCCAAGAAATCGGCCGCGAGGATCTGATCACGGTAGAGGAGGAGGTCGAGCTCGCTCAGCGCATCAAACAGGGAGACGAGAGAGCCCTTGACAAGCTCACCCGTGCTAACCTGCGTTTCGTGGTTTCTGTGGCCAAGCAGTACCAGAATCAGGGCCTCAGCCTGCCCGACCTCATCAACGAAGGTAACATGGGCCTGATCAAGGCCGCTCAGAAATTCGACGAGACACGAGGCTTCAAGTTTATTTCCTATGCAGTGTGGTGGATACGCCAGTCGATCCTTCAGGCACTGGCCGAGCAGTCGCGCATCGTGCGTCTGCCGCTCAACCAAGTGGGAACACTGAACAAGATAAGCAAAGCTCTGTCAAAATTCGAGCAGGAGAACGAGCGCCGTCCCTCACCAGAGGAGCTGGCCGCTTCGCTTGACGTGCCTGTGGACAAAATCGCCGATACGCTGAAAGTGTCGGGACGCTCGATCTCGGTGGACGCTCCTTTTGTGGAGGGTGAGGACAACAGTCTGCTCGACGTGCTGTCGAACGACGACTCCCCCTCGGCCGACGCTTCGCTGAATCAGGAATCCCTGTCACGCGAAGTGGAGCGCGCACTCCGCCAGCTTCATGAACGCGAGCGCGAGATCCTCAAAATGTTCTTCGGCATCGGCTGCCAGGAGATGACCCTCGAGGAGATCGGTGCAAAATTTGACCTGACCCGCGAGCGTGTGCGCCAGATCAAGGAGAAAGCAATACGCCGCCTGAAAGGTCCGCGCAGCAAGCATCTGAAGGCATATCTCGGACAGTAAACCACTGCCACAAGAGATCACTTTGCAAAAAAGAGAGTACCGAAAGGCATTTTCTCATAAATTTTCATAAAACCCGCCGCGATTAACGGCGGGTTTTGTTATATTTGCTACAGAGAATATTCTCGCGAACCAACATAAACCCATCCGATAAAAAACTCAAAAATTATCTATATCATGGACAGCAAAATCAGAGCAGAGTTCAAAAACCGCTTCGGCGCCGAGGGCGTCCGCTACGCATCGTCAGGCCGTATCAACCTCATCGGTGAGCACACCGACTACAACGGGGGCTTTGTGTTTCCCGGAGCAATCGACAAAGTGATTGAAGCTGAGATCAAGCCTAACGGTCTTGACAAGGTGCGCGTTTACTCAGTAGACATCGACGAGTATGTAGAGTTTGGCCTCAACGAGGAGGATGCACCCGCACAGCAGTGGGCACGCTACATCTTCGGCGTATGCCGCGAGATCATCAAGCGCGGCGGCAAAGTGGAAGGTTTTGACGCTGTTTTTGCAGGCAACATACCTCTCGGCGCAGGCCTGTCGTCGTCGGCAGCGCTCGAGAGCTGTTTTGCATTTGCGCTTAACGACATGTTCAACGACAACAAGATCGAGAAGTTTGAGCTTGCCCGCATCGGCCAGAGCACCGAGCACAACTACTGCGGCGTGAACTGCGGTATCATGGACCAGTTTGCTTCGATCTTCGGCAAGAAGGGCAACCTGATGCGTCTTGACTGCCGTTCGAGCGAGTTTGAGTATTTCCCGTTCAATCCCGTGGGCTACAAACTGGTGCTTCTTGACTCGGTAGTGAAGCATGAGCTTGTGGATTCTCCCTACAACAAGCGCCGCCAGTCGTGTGAGCGCGTTGCCGCCAAACTCGGCATCGAGACCCTTCGCGACGCTAACATGGAAATGCTTGACGCTATCAAGGACGAAATCAGCGCAGAGGATTACAGCCGCGCCAAGTTTGTGATCGGTGAGAAGGAGAGAGTGCTCGACGTGTGCGACGCTCTTATCCGCGGCGATTATGAGACTGTGGGCAAGCGCATGTATGAGACTCACCACGGCCTGTCGGCTGACTACGAGGTTTCATGCGAGGAGCTTGACTTCCTCAACGACATCGCCAAAGAGTGCGGCGTGACCGGCTCGCGCATCATGGGCGGCGGTTTCGGCGGCTGCACCATCAACCTCGTGAAGGATGAGCTTTACGACAAGTTTATCGCCACAGCACGCGAGAAGTTCGCAGCCAAATATGGCCACGAGCCCCGCGTTTATGACGTTGTGATCAGCGACGGCGCACACCGCATCGACTAACGCACAATCTCTCTTTCATAAACACACGACACACATGGCAGTAAAAATCGAAAAGGTAGCCTCAAAATATGGGGAAATCACACTTGCCACCATCACCAACTCCAAGGGAGCGAGCGTAGTACTCAGCTCCCTCGGAGCGGGGGTGACGCAAATCAATGTCCCCGACGCTGCCGGCAACATAGAGAACGTGATCACCACATACGCCGATGCAGCCGACTTCATGGCGGACGGCCCCTGCGCAGGAAAGACTCCGGGCCGCTATGCCAACCGCATCGCCAATGCAACATTCTCGATCGACGGCAAGGAGTACAAGCTGAAAGCAACCAACGGCCCGCATCATCTGCATGGCGGCCCCACCGGCTTCCAGAACAGGATATGGGACACGACGGTAGAGGATGACGACACAGTGGCTTTCACACGCATCAGCCCTGACGGCGAGGAGGGTTATCCCGGCGCGCTGGACGTGAGAGTGGCGTACACATGGAATGACGATAATGAGCTGACGATCCACTACACCGGTGTGACCGACGCTCCGACTATCCTGAACCTCACCAATCACACCTACTTCAATCTGGCAGGTGAAAACAGCGGCGACATACTTGACCATGAGCTGAAACTGGCTTGCTCGCGCTGGCTTCCCACCGATGAGGGTCAGATCCCGACCGGTGAAATCGCAACCGTGGAGGGAACCCCGATGGACTTCACCACAGCCAAGACAATCGGCCGCGACATCAACGAGGATTTCGAGGCTCTGCACATAGGACGCGGCTATGACCATTGCTTCGTCGCCGACAACTGGGTGCCGGGACGCTTAGCGCCTATCGCATGGCTTCGTGACCCGAAGACAGGCCGCGAGCTGACAATCTCGACCACTCAGCCGGCAGTGCAGCTTTACACCGCAAACTGGTTTGGCGGCGAGACTCCTCTCAACCCCGAGGGACGCGCATACCAGAACCGCGAGGGTGTGGCGCTGGAATGCCAGCACTTCCCCGACAGCCCGAATCATCCCAACTTCCCCAACACGGTGCTCCGCGAGGGAGAGGTGTTTGACGAAACAATCGTCTTCAGCTTCAAAGCGTGAAGCATGAAGTGAAACAAGAAGTGAAAGAATCAATAAAGAAGATGAAACCTACACTCTTTGTGCTGGCCGCCGGCATGGGCAGCCGCTACGGAGGTCTGAAGCAGCTTGATCCGCTCGGACCTTCAGGTGAGACAATCATGGACTATTCGATCTACGACGCCATCAAAGCGGGCTTCGGCAAGATCGTGTTTGTAATCCGTAAAGACTTCGAACAGGACTTCCGTGAGAAAGTCCTCAAGAAATATGAGGGTCATATCCCTGTGGAAGTCGTGTTCCAGTCGACCGACGCTCTTCCCGAGGGTTACACCTGTCCGGCCGACCGCACCAAGCCCTGGGGCACCAACCACGCCGTGCTGATGGGCAAGGATGTGATCAAAGAGCCTTTTGCAGTGATCAATGCCGATGACTTCTATGGGCGCAACGCCTTTGAAGTAATCGCCAAGGAGCTCTCGCGCGAGCATGACCGCAAGGGTGACTACTGCATGGTAGGTTTCCGCGTTGGCAACACGATGACCGAAAACGGGTCGGTAGCACGCGGCGTGTGCGAGACAAAGGACGGTCTTCTCACCTCAGTGGTGGAGCGCACCGCTATCTCCTACAACCCCGAGCATGAAATCGTCTTCACCGACGAGGAGGGTAAGGAGCAGAAGCTCGCTCCCTCTACCCCGGTGTCGATGAACCTGTGGGGCTTCACTCCCGACTATTTCGACTACTCGGAGCGCGAGTTCAAGAAATTCCTTGACTCTAACATCGAGAAGCCCAAGGCTGAATTCTTCATACCTCTTGCCATCGACACTCTCATCAACAGCGGCGAGGCAACGGTGAAGGTGCTCGACACTGACAGCAAGTGGTTCGGCGTGACCTACGCAGCAGACCGCCCGTCGGTTGTGGAGAAATTTGCAGAGCTCACCAAAGAAGGGGTCTACCCCTCCCCTCTCTTTGCCTAAGAGCACTCTAAACATAATCTTTCAGAGCTATGACCAACGACGACCTTCAAAGGCTTGAGAATGCGACAGACGGGCTGCCAGCCTATGAGTATATCGCCAACCACATTGACCAGATCGATGCCATAACGCTTGGAAAGGTGACTGATCTGCTCATGCGTGCGGATCTGAACGGCCAATTCTGCGTCAGTGCCGCGCGGTATCTCACTGCCATCGACCCTGTGGCAAACGCCGAGCCTATCGACCGGCTCGTCAAAGGCGCAATAGAGCGCGACCGCGAACGCCGCTACATCGGCGACCTTCTCGAAAGCCTCTGGGGAAAAGACTACAAGGAGCGGGCTGCGGAGCTGACGGCGTCGGACGACAATTTCCGGCGCATCTACAAGCGTGTGTTCCCCGACAGGCTCTGAAAACATTTCTCACCGACACGACACAATGAACAGATTTCAACGCTTCGGATTTCTATGCCTCACGGTGACAGCCCTCTCGGGCTGCGCCGGAAGCGGTAATTCAGGAAAGACCGACAGCGACAACTCTATCGACATGACAACGACACAGCCAGCCGACACGAAGGACGTCCTTGTCGACATCAAGACCACGATGGGCGACATACAGGTGCGTCTTTTCGGTGACACTCCGGGACACCGCGACAATTTCGTCAAACTCGCCAAGGAGGGATATTACGACGGTACACTGTTTCACCGCGTGATCAACGACTTCATGGTGCAGGCAGGTGATCCCGACAGCCGCACGGCTCCCGCCGGGAAGATGCTCGGCGAGGGAGATCCCGGTTACACTCTTGCCGCCGAGATCGACTATCCGAAGCACTACCACAAGCGTGGCGCTCTTGCTGCCGCACGCACCGGGGACAATGTGAATCCCGAGCGCCGCTCGTCGGGCTCGCAGTTCTACATCGTGACCGGCAAGGTGTACAATGACTCGACCCTGACGCAGATGGAGCGCAACATGCAGATGCAGCAGGTGAGCACCATCTTCCAAGAGCTCGCCCAGAAGCAGGCTGACAAGGTGAAGGAACTGCGCCGCAACCGCGATCAGGCCGGACTCCAGAAACTTCAGGAGGAACTTATCGCCGAGGCCGAGAAGAAGGCTGCGGAGAATCCCGTGAAGCTGACGGATGAAATCCGCAAGGATTACACCACCATCGGCGGCACGCCGCATCTTGACGGCGCTTACACGGTGTTTGGTGAAGTCACCAAGGGAATGGATGTGGTCGATAAAATCCAGAAGGTAGAGACCGACCGCAATGACCGCCCGAAGGATGATGTGCGCATCATATCGATGAGCGTCAATGAATAAGACAAATCGCGCCAGACTTGCCAACGGTCTGCGCATCATACACTCCTACGACAGTGCCACCACTATGGTGGCACTGTCGGTCATGTATGACACCGGTTCGGCCGATGAGCGTCAGGAACAGACCGGGATCGCTCACTTGATGGAGCATCTGATGTTCGGCGGATCGGTCAATATCCCGTCGTTTGACCGGGAGATAGAGCGCGCAGGGGGAACTGACAACGCATGGACATCGCCTGACCTGACCTGCTACTACGATCTCGTGCCCGCCCACAACGCCGAGACTGCATTCTGGCTCGAAAGTGACCGCATGATCTCGCCTGCTTTCTCACAAAAGACTCTCGACGTGCAGAAAGGTGTGGTGATCGAGGAGTTCAAGCAGCAATGCCTTAACCGCCCTTACGGGACACTCGGTCACATAACTCGCTCGACAGCTTTCAAGAAGCACCCCTACCGCTGGCCGGTGATAGGGCTCACACCTGATCATGTGGCTGCGGCAACGCTCGATGATGTAAAGGATTTCTATTTCACACACTACTCTCCCTCACGCGCAGTGCTCTCGGTGTGCGGCAACATATCGTGGGATGAGACGCTGCGGCTCGCCGAGAAGTGGTTTGGCACGATTGCCGACCGCCCCACTGCAGAGCGGCACCTGCCGACGGAGCCTCTGCCCGATGCGCCCCGTCGGGCGGAAACTACGGGGAATGTGCCGTCGACTCTCGTGTCCATAAACTACCCGATGCCGGGGCAGGACTCACCCGACTATGTGGCCGCCGACATACTGTCGGATATTCTCGGGACGGGGAGCTCGTCGGTGCTTTACGACCGGCTGGTGAGGAAAACCGAGATGTTTCACAACATTGACGCTTCGATCGACGGAAGCCGCGACCCGGGACTGCTTCACATCAACGCCAAACTGCGCGAAGGAACCGATGCGGAGAAAGCTACCGAAGCGATAGAGCATGAGGTTGCCAGAGTCGTGGCCGAGGGGGTGGATGAGGCTACACTTCAACGTGCCATAAATCTCTATGAGAGCGCACGGACTCTTGACAATCTCGGCTGCCTGCCACGCTGCATAGACATGGCTCAGAATGAGATATATGGCCGCGACTCCCGCGAAGTGATGTCGCACTACTTCACGCTGACACCGAGCGACATTCAGCGTGCGGCGAAACTTATACTCAACCCCAATCACCAGATCACGGTGAAATTCATGCCGACGGTGTAACGACTTGCCAATTTCGCAATTTCAAGTCGTTTTTTTTGTGTAAATTTGCGAGAAATAAGTTAATTAGATCTCTCTTTACAACAGACTTGTCTTGAAGCTGATTTACCAATATATCTGCACTATAATGCTGCTGACGGCTGCCCTGACCGCTACCGCCCAATCGGGGGGAGGCCGACAGGGTGAGACGTCGTCGCACAGCCACACTCAGGCAGTGGAGCCTCAGGTGTATGCCTGGAAACTTGTGGAGCCTCTCGGGCTGCAAGAGCCTGCGGTTGTGGACACCAACTACATCAATTACTCGATGCAGTCGATTCCGTCGGCTATCAGTCCGGCTTACGCTACTACGGGAAATCTCGGTGGCCCGGGTATCAACATGATCTACACCGACCGCAGCAGCATGAGCGACTTTTTTTTCAAGGACGCTCTCGAGGCATGGCTGCCGTCGCAGTCGAAGATGCGTTACTACAACTCACGCATCCCGCTGACTTTCCTGAGCTATAATTTCGGCGGAGGACAGTACAACGGTCAGGATCGCCTGAAGGGTATCTTCTCAGGAAATGTGAACAAACGGCTGCAAATAGGGGCGATGACCGACTACCTTTACTCGAAAGGAAGTTATGACAATCAGGCGGCAAAATGCTTCACATGGGGATTTTCAACGTCGTATATCGGCGAAAGATTTGACATACAAGCCTATCAGTATCACTACAATCTCCTCAACAAAGAGAATGGCGGCATAACGGATGACCTCTACATCACTGACCCGGCAGAAATGCAGGGAGGGTCGACGGCCATAGATCCCAAGACAATACCCACAAACCTCAACCGCGCGTCAAACCGCAACAAGGGAACCGACATCTATGTCAACGGCCGATACAAGCTCGGTTTCTGGCGCGATGTGACGACCGAGGAGGACACCGTGGATCGTGTAGAGTTTGTGCCTGTCACCGCTATCATCTACACCTTCAACTGGAAAGAGGGTAAACACCGTTTCCGCAACACAAGCTCAACGCAGGATCAGAGCTTCTGGGAGAACACTTACCTCAATGAGGATGGATCGCAAGATCTGACAACCTATTCGTCGCTAAGCAACACGGTGGGACTGTCGCTTCTCGAGGGGTTCAACAAATATGCGAAGTTCGGTCTATCGGCTTACGCGACTTTTGACCTGCGGTCGTACAAGCAAAATGCCGACTCGGCTCTGTTTCTTGAGAACCGCGGCGCACTCACCGACTACGACGGTCCGATACCGCCCGAGAAGAAAAAGGACGGGCGCCTGACCATAGGGGCACAACTGACCAAACAGCAGGGGTCGATACTGCACTACGGCGCGACGGGTGAGCTCGGAATCTCGGGACGCACAGCGGGCGACGTGCTCCTCGACGGTCACGCCGAGACCCGCATCCCGCTCGGACGCGACTCGCTGAATGTGAACGTGAGAGGGCGTTTCACCAATTCCACTCCTTCATATTTCGCCGAAAACTACATCTCCAATCATTTCATCTGGGAAAATGATTTCGGGAAGACAAGGCGCGTGAAACTGGGTGGCGACATTGCTTTCCCGCTGACCAAGACGCGCATATCGGCCGATGTGGAGAACATACAGAATTTGGTTTACTTCAACAATGCGTGCCTGCCGACACAATATGGGGGTAACATCCAAGTAGTCACCCTGCAGCTCTATCAGGACTTCGCTTACCGCGCCCTGCACTGGAACAACCGCATAATCTGGCAGAAGACTTCAGACAAGGCTGTGCTACCGATGCCGTCGATAGCGGTGAACAGCAATCTCTACGTTCTTTTCAAAATCGCAAAGGTGCTTGCCGTGCAGATGGGCGTGGACTGCGATTTCTACACGAAGTATAAGGCTTACGGCTACCAGCCTGCCACGATGACATTTTACACGCAGGATAAGGTGGAATGCGGCGGCTTCCCGTTTATGAACGCCTACCTGAACATGAAACTGGGGCGCACACGGTTTTATGTGATGATGTCGCACGTCAATCAGGGGCTTTTCGGCAAACCTGACTATTTCTCGCTTCCGCATTATCCGCTCAACCCACGACGCTTTCAACTCGGACTATCAATCGAGTTCCGCAACTGATGAACATAGCATCACACAACCGCGCGATACGCATCATCCTTATGGTGGCCGCCGTGTGCGCCGCCGTGACGGGAACGTCGTATCTGATGAGGTTGTGCAGCACGCCTGTGGTGACGGTGACTGATGAACCTGCCGGCGGCGACACGCTGAATGTGGCGGTGGAGCTGTCGCCCATGACGCTGTCGACGGCATCGGACTCGCTCGACGGTTTCGGCTATGAGATGCTCATGGAGATCACACGCGCTCACAAAAAACCGGTAAAGATAAACGCGTTCAGCTCGCTCCCCGAAGCTCTGGAGAAACTCACCTCAGGGAGATATGACATGGTGGTCTCTGACATGCCGGTGACGGCCTCGCTCAAGGAGAAATATGGTTTTACGGTGCCTGTGTACCGCGACAAGCAGGTGCTTGTGCAACTGGCAGACTCAGCGGGTAAGGTGGAGCTGAGCTCACAGCAGGAACTTGGAGGGAAGGATGTGTGGGCAGCTGCCGGTACGCCTGTTGTGGCGCGTCTGCACACCTTAGGACGGGAGATCGGCGACACTATCCATGTGCATGAGGATGCAAGCCACACCGAGGAGCAACTTTTAATTTCGGTGGTTTTAGGTGATATACCGCGTGCGGCGGCCGGACAACTCGTGGCACAACGGATGGCTGCCGATTATCCTCAGCTTAACACGTCGGTGGATTTGTCGTTCTCTCAGCTGAAGTGCTGGACAACCAACAAGGAGGATTCTGTGCTGCTCGACTCAATGAATTTATGGATCAGCGAATTTGTAAGTAGCAAAAGATATAAGGAGCTACTGGAGAGGTATAGCCGGTGAAGGGGGAGGAAGCGGAGGGAATGGCAGGATTAGGATGAAACAAACATCATACCCAAATGGCAAAAATAACGGTTCAAAATACTCCAATTACCGTAATCGGAGTTGACGGCGATGATTATATTTCACTGACCGACATGGCAAAAAGCCAACTGCAAGAACATATAATATTCCGTTGGCTAAGTCTAAAGGGCACAATCGAATATCTTGGCGAATGGGAGATGCTATATAATCCAGATTTTAATTGTACCGAATTCGGTACAATTAAAAATGCTTCGGGCAGCAATAATTTTGTCCTTTCCACAAAGGTATGGATTGAGCGTACAAATGCTAAGGGTATAATTGCAAAAGCAGGACGCTATGGTGGTACTTATGCACATAAGGATATTGCGTATCACTTTGGAATGTG
>CAYSKE010000021.1:0-3082 GCA_964431465.1 uncultured Muribaculaceae bacterium
GCGATACAGGTACGTCGCGTTGCTATCGCGATTAAGAGCCCGGGCTGAGTCGCCCTGACCACCTTCGCCTGACGGCGCTGTCGCTACAATGGAGAGGGAGGACTCGGAGGGATCAGAGATCTCGGAGATCCCGGAAGAGTGAACAAAGGAGGCAAGTGAGAGATTTGAGAAAAATCTGATGGGAATTGATTATCTTTGTGCATTACGTCAATTCCCAACGACACACCACCATGACACAATCAACTGAGAAGAAGAGCCGGCGCCCCGGGCTGCTGATATGGATATTCGTCGCGATAGGCTGCGGCATCGGCTGCGGCATGTTTTTCCCTGAATGGCTGTCGCGCTGCTTCGCGACGTTCAACGCTATTTTCAGCCAGTTCCTCGGGTTCTGCATCCCGCTGATCATTCTGGGCTTTGTCGCCCCGGCGATCGCCGACATAGGAAGCCGCGCGGGTAAGATGCTCGTGTTCACCGCCGTGCTTGCCTACGTAGCCACGATTTTTGCGGGCTATCTGAGCTACTTCACGGGGACGGCGTTTTTCCCGTCGATGATACAGCCGATGCAGTATGTGGCAGATACGGAGGGCGCAGGTGCGACTGCTCCCACGGCTTTCTTCACGATCGAGATGCCGCCGCTGATGGCTGTGAACTCAGCTCTGGTGATCTCGTTTGTGCTCGGACTGGGTGTGGCTATGCTCACCAAGGGGACGGGGGCTCTGCGCGATGTGCTCGACGATTTCCGCGACGTGATGATCAAGGTGATCAACGGGGCTATCGTGCCGCTGCTGCCGCTCTACATCTTCGGTATTTTCCTGTCGATGACCGCAAGCGGCCAGGTGGGCACGATCCTGTCGACTTTCGTGAAGATTATCGCGGTGATTTTTGCGCTACACATCTTCCTGCTGCTGTTTCAATACACCGTCGCGTCGTTTTTCTCGCGCCACAGCCGCAATCCGCTGAAACTTCTCTGGACGATGATGCCGGCCTACTTCACGGCTCTGGGCACGCAGTCGTCGGCCGCGACAATCCCCGTGACGCTGAAGCAGACGGTGGCGATGGGTGTGAGCGAGCCTGTGGCGGGATTCACTGTGCCGCTGTGCGCCACCATACACATGTCGGGTAGCGTGCTGAAACTTGTGGCGTGCTCGCTCGCGCTGATGATCACCAACGGCATGCCCTACGACTTAGGGACGTTCTCCTATTTCATCGCCATGCTCGCCATCACCATAGTGGCTGCGCCGGGTGTTCCGGGAGGTGCGGTAATGGCATCGCTCGGTCTGCTCAGCTCGATTCTCGGTTTCACCGAGGCCGACAACGCGCTGATGATCGCTCTCTACATAGCCATGGACAGCTTCGGCACTGCCTGCAATGTGACGGGCGACGGCGCACTGTCGATCATCGTCGACCGCTTCTTCGGCAATAAGGCCGCAACAGCATAATTTCATCCTGTCAGCAAGATTACACATGTACCGCAACTCGATTTTCTCAAATCTCCCGCCGGTCACCAAGAACCTGCTCATCATCAATGTGCTCATCTGGCTCGCCACATGGCTGCTGGGGCGCAAGATCGGAATCGACATCTCGGACTTCGGCGGTCTGCACTATTTCTCATCGCCGCTTTTCAATCCCGGGCAGCTGATAACCTACATGTTTATCCACGCCACGTTCACGCATCTGTTTTTCAATATGTTCGCCCTGTTCATGTTCGGCGGACTGCTTGAGCGCACGCTGGGTTCGGCGAGATTCCTGTTCTACTACATCTCCTGCGGCATAGGTGCGGCACTCATTCAGGAGGGGGTGTATGCGATCATGATAAACAGCGCGGAAGCGCATCTGACCCCGCAGATGATCGACGAGGTGATGAAAAACGGCGCCGGCATCATCGCGCAGGGAATGAACTATGTGGAGCCGGCTCTGGGGCACTTCAATATACTGCTCAACAACGCCACGGTGGGAGCTTCGGGTGCGATCTACGGCATCCTGCTCGCCTTCGGCATGATCTGGCCCGACATGCCGCTCTACATCATGTTTATCCCGGTTCCGATCAAAGCCAAGTGGATGGTGGCGGGATATGCCGGCATCGAGCTGCTGCTCGGTCTGCAGAACAGCATGGGCGACAATGTGGCGCACTTCGCGCATCTGGGCGGTATGCTCATCGGATTGGGGATGATACTCTACTGGAAGCGCAACGGCCTTTTCCGCCGCTGGTAAATGATGCGGAATCTCTACCGACTTAAAGCGTGGTGGCTGACGCGCTCGCTTGCCGTGCGCCTCATCATCGTCAACGTGGCGGTGCTTGTGGCCGGACGCATAACGGGGGTGATAGTCTCGGGTACCACGGGAGGAAGCGCGACACTGGTCTTCGAGTGGCTCGCCATGCCCCCGACGGCCGAGGAGTGGCTGCGCAGGCCGTGGACGACGGTGACCTACATGTTCACGCAGGAAGATGTGTGGCACACGGCTCTCAACATGCTTTGGCTCTATGGCTTCGCAACGATATTCCGCATGGCGTGCACGTCGCGCCAGCTCATGGGACTGTATCTGCTCGGCGGTTTCGGAGGGGCGGCTCTCTACGCCCTGCTCGCCTACACCGATCCCGCCGTAGCGGCCAACGGGCTGATCGGGTCGTCGGCTGCGGTGCTGGCAATCATCACCGGCACGGCCATCATCCTCCCCGACTTTGAGGTGAGGGTGTTTCTCATCGGTATGGTGCGCATAAAGTGGATCGCCCTGATACTGGCCGCTGTGTTTCTTGCAGGAAGCGGCATGAGCGCCACGGCAGCCATGACGCACGCGGGGGGCATCGCCGTCGGGACGGTATTCGGCCTGCAGATGCGGCGAGGCACCGACATAACCGCGCCCCTAAACCGGCTGCTGGACAAGATCGCCAATCTGCTGCGACCGTCGGCAGCTCGCCACGACGATCCGTGGCAACGGCGAACGGCGACGACATCGACACCACCACCCCCGCCACGGCGCAATGTGGATGACGTGATCGAAAAAATCAGGCGATCGGGCTACGCATCGCTGTCGGATGACGAAAAGCGGCGTTTTTTTGATTTCACCAACCGGAGAAACTGAT
>CAYSKE010000021.1:3182-7345 GCA_964431465.1 uncultured Muribaculaceae bacterium
CTGTCGGATGACGAAAAGCGGCGTTTTTTTGATTTCACCAACCGGAGAAACTGATTAAATTTGCAATCAGAATACCCCAACCCACCTCAGGAGGAGAAAACAGATACAATGGAGCGATTTGAAATGGTGGCCAAAACCTTTCAGGGTCTGGAAGAAATTTTGGCGGAAGAACTGCGTGCGATCGGCGCTGAAAACGTGCAGCCGGGCTGCCGCATGGTGTCATTTGAAGGAAACCTCGAGACGCTTTACCGCGCCAACATGTGCTGCCGCACAGCTCTGAGGATACTCAAGCCCTTCTACAAATTCTTTGCTTCGTCGCCCGACGAGCTTTATGAAATGGCAAAGGAATTTGAATGGTCATCGCTCTTTGGACCTGACAAGACTTTTGCGGTCGACACGGTGGCCAACGGCGAGGAGTTCAGCCACTCACGCTATGCCACCTACCGCGTGAAGGATGCTATCGTCGACTGGTTCCGCGACCACTACGGCGACAAGCGCCCCCGCGTGTCGACTCAGGATGCCGACATACTCATCAATCTCCACATCGACGGCGACCGCGTGACGCTGTCGCTCGACAGTTCGGGCGAATCGCTCCACAAGCGCGGCTACCGCGTGGCTCAGACCGAAGCCCCGATCAACGAGGTGCTTGCGGCGGGCATCATCCTCCGCTCGGGCTGGCGCGGCGAGTCGCCGCTTGTCGACCCGATGTGCGGTTCAGGTACATTCCTGATCGAGGCGGCTCTTATCGCGGCCAATATCAATCCCGGCGTGTTCCGCTCAAAGTTTGCCTTTGAGAACTGGAAGGACTTTGACGCCGATCTCTTTGACAGCATCTACAACGACGACTCGCAGGAGCGCGAAGTGACGTGCCGCATCATGGGCGCCGACATCTCTCCGGCAGCCATAGCCGTAGCCGAGCGCAACATACGCAGTGCGGGCGTGCAGAAATACATCGACCTCGAGACCAAGAGTCTCGCCCAGTGGGACGAAGCTCCCGAGGGGGGCGTGATGATCACCAACCCGCCCTATGGCGAGCGCATCAATGTGGATGACATGGAGGGGCTCTATGC
This sequence comes from uncultured Muribaculaceae bacterium, assembly GCA_964431465.1. Classification (GTDB taxonomy): domain Bacteria; phylum Bacteroidota; class Bacteroidia; order Bacteroidales; family Muribaculaceae; genus JAFLTL01. The sequence continues at coordinate 4,253 of CAYSKE010000021.1, forward strand.
CATGCTCGGCTCAAAGCTCAAACATGTGTTCCAAGGCTATCACGCATGGGTGATAGGCTACCGCGACGAATATTTTGCCAGAATCGGGCTCGCTCCGTCGGAGAAAATCCCCCTGCTCAACGGCGCGCTCCAGTGCACGCTCATGGAGTATGTGATTTTTGAGGGGAAACGCAACGACTTCCGCCGCGCAGGTGGCGAATTCAAGCACCGTGACCGCTTCAGCCAAGGGAAGGACCGCAAGCCCGCACGCCGCCGTCTGAGCGACGACGAGTGGGGCAACGGGGCGGCCAAGAAGGGATTTGGCGGACGCGACGGCCGCCAGACTCCGGGCGACCGCTTCCGCAAGGCTTTCGACAAAGCCGACGAGCGCAAGCCACGCCGCGATTTCGACCGCAAGCGCGAGCAGGGGGAGAAACGTAGCAACGGACGCCGATTTGCCGACAGCCCCTATCCTTTCCGCAAAAACAAGAATGAGAAGCCCGGACTGCAGATCGAGGGGAAGACTCCCTCACTGCCGCCATCGGAAGGCCCAATCATGCGTGAGCGTCGCGCAGGGTGGAAGACCCGCCCCGACTTCACCAAGAGAAACGATAAAGATACCGACAACAACGACTAATCCACAATACTCCCCCTATGCGCATACTTCTGCTCGGAAGCGGCGGCCGCGAATCGGCTCTCGCATGGAAAATCTCACAGAGTGAAAAAGTTGAAAAACTCTATATCGCCCCCGGCAACGGCGGCACCGGTGCCTATGGCGAGAACCTCCAGCTGAGCCCGCTCGATTTCAAGGCTGTGGAGAAGGCTGTGGATGACCTCGGTATCGACATGATAGTGGTGGGCAACGAAGACCCGCTCGTGACCGGTATCACCGACTATTTTGCAGGAAAAGAGGTGCTGGTGGTAGGGCCGACAAAAGCGGGCGCCGAGCTTGAGGGAAGTAAGGATGTGGCAAAGGCTTTCATGGCGCGCCACGGCATACCCACCGCCCGCTACCGCAGCTTCACCGCCGACACAATCGAGGAGGGCTACAAATTCCTCGACACGCTCACAGCACCCTATGTGCTTAAAGCCGACGGCCTCGCCGCAGGAAAAGGGGTGCTCATCATCGACTCGCTCGACGAAGCTAAGAAAGCTCTCGCCGATATGCTCGGCGGCATGTTCGGCAAATCATCGGCAACAGTCGTCATCGAGGAGTTTCTGAGCGGCATAGAGTGCTCGGTGTTTGTGCTCACCGACGGCAACGGCGGCTACCGCATCCTCCCCGTGGCCAAAGACTACAAGCGCGTGGGCGAAGGTGACACCGGCCTGAACACCGGCGGCATGGGCGCAGTGAGCCCGGTTCCTTTTGCCGACGAGACTTTCATGAAAAAAGTGGAGGAGCGCATCGTGCTTCCCACCATCAACGGCCTGATCGAGGAGGGACGCCTTTACCGCGGATTCATCTTCCTCGGCCTCATAAACGTGGATGGCGAGCCGATGGTGATAGAGTATAACGTGCGCATGGGTGACCCGGAGACCGAAGTGGTGATGCCGCGCATCGACTGCGACCTCGTGCCGCTCCTCGAGGCTACCGCCCGCGGTGATCTGGGCGATCTCCCGCTCCCCCACTCCCCTCTCGCCGCCGCGACAGTGATAGCTGTGTCAGGCGGCTATCCCGAGGCCTACGCCAAGGGGAAGACCATCGCCGGCATCGACAAAGCAGCCGAAAACTCGATAATATTCCACGCAGGCACAAAGGCCGAGGGTGAGACGATCGTCACCTCGGGCGGCCGCGTACTTGCAGTGACGTCGCTCGCGCCCACGCTCACCGAAGCGCTTGAGTGCAGCTACGCCTCTCTTTCACACATCGCCTTCGACGGCATGGCGTTCCGCCGTGACATAGGACGCGATGTCACCTGCGGCAGCAAGTGAAGACACCGACGAAATATATCCACTCGCGTGCGGCGGCAATCATGCTCATGATTGTCGCCGTATGCGCAGCCGCGCTTATGCCCACCGCCGGGAGCAACGACCTCCTAACCGCCGGCCACTACACACCTGTCACCTCCTTCCCCTCGCCCGACGACTGGCTGGCGCGGGGGACGACCTCGTTTGCGGTCAATGTGGCGGCAAATATCGTGATCGCGTTCATGCTCCTTGTGATCAACCGTACGTTCAGACTCATGCAGTCGATCACATGGCTTTTTGTGGGACTGTTTTTTTTCATGCAGCTCGCGCAGCCGGGGGTGCTCACGCAATTCTACAGCGGCTCATTTCTGGCACTGACGGTGCTGCCGCTCACGGCGCTGCTTTTCTCCACCTACACCAACCCGTGGCTCACGCGGTCGACTTATCTCATTTTCTTTCTCCTCGCGCTCGCGTCGCTCTTTCTCTACAATATCCTGTTTTTCCTGCCGGTGTTCATTCTGGGCATGGTGCAGATGAAAACGGCCGACATGCGCAATATACTCGCCGTGGCGATGGGTTGCGTGACCCCGCTGTGGATCCTGCTTGGAACCGGGGTGCTGTCAGTTGACTCACTGCGGCTTCCCGCCGCTGCCGTGCCCGACCTCGCCACGACCGCAACCGATCACTCCACCTATATCCTCACTCTCGCCTCAACCGCCTTTACCGGCGCATTAGGCCTGATACTCACTTTCGCCAATTTCATGAAGGTGGTGAGCTACAACTCGGCCCGACGCGCTTTCAACGGCTTCATCACCCTGCTGTTTGTGGTCACGCTCATCCTCATAGCCGCCGACCACGATAATTTCACCGTCTACATCCCGCTGCTCAATGCCCTGGCAGCCTACCAGACGGGGCATTTCTTCGCCACACGCCGCTATCGGCTCAGCTACATCCCTTATCTCATAATCCTGCTGATTTACGCCGCCATAGCCTCACTTCCACTTCTTTCACTATGACAACTATCATCGTAGCCGTCACCGCCGACCTTGCCATAGGCAAAGCGGGTGACCAGCTTTATTATATAAAAAGCGATCTGCGCCGTTTCCGCGAACTCACCACGGGGCACACGATAATCATGGGACGTAAGACTTTTGACGCGCTCCCCAAAGGCGCACTTCCCAACCGGCGCAACATAGTGGTCAGCCG
>CAYSKE010000021.1:7445-11169 GCA_964431465.1 uncultured Muribaculaceae bacterium
AGAATCGAAGCGTAGGCCGCAAAAACGACAATGTGTCGCCCGAGGGTCAATAGAGCCTGAACTCGGCGATGCCGGTGCTCTTGCTGTTGGGCTCCTGCGAGGGATGGGTGACCATCAGCTGTATGTAGCGCACTTGCTCGGGATTGACCAACTTACGGTTGATCTCACTCCGGCTGTTGCCGGTAAACTGGTCAAGGGTGTGCCACTCCTCGTCGGGGCTGTTGCGTCCGAGCAGGAAGCAGTCGGAGAGCAGTCGCTCGGCTCTCTTGCGCTCATTGCACCTGACGGTCCAGCCCGTCACGGCAGTGGGCGCGCCGAGATCAAAGACTACGCTGGCAGGAAGGGCTTTATCCGACCATTTGGTATTGATGTCGTTGTCGAGAAGTTTGCTCGGATGGTTGGCTTCCTTAGCCCCTCCCGTGTAGGAGATGATCATGTCGGGCGTGAGCAGATTGGCGGGCTCGGGGAGGGTGGTCGGGTCATAGCTGTCGGAGGCGCGGTTGCCCGTCTTGAAGAGCGGCGTAACGGCCACAGCCGGCTGCGGGTCACCGGCCGTCACGGTAGCGGCGACAAGTATCAGGTTTATGTCGTCGGGGAGGATAAGGGTGTCGGTGCCGGCAGGTAGGTCGAGCTGCACATCCCAGAGATAAGCGTTCTCATAGACCTCATCGCGGGTCAGGCTATGACGGTGAGTGCCGGCATAGACCACACGCGGCGCCTTGAGATAACCTTTGCTGAAGCCCCAGTGCCCCCAGTCGTAGCCACCCGGAGCGTTGTGGGGGTGATGTCCCCACTGGCCGATATAACCGGTGTAGGAGGGCACGCTGACAGTTGTGGTCACATCGCCAACTCTCATGTCGGCCTTGAGGTCGCGCCCCTCGGTGTCGGCAGCCATGAGCAGATGTAGCTTGTCCCAATTCCCCTCGGGGAGCGTGATGGTGTCGCCGCTGCAAAGCACGACGTTGTCGGTCGGCCGCTTCTCGATTGCAAATTTCACTCCGTTTTTCACGATCTCGTCGGGCATCATCTCAGCCGGATAGCTGAGACCTCCGTTCAGGCGTCCGTCCTGACGGAAACTGTTGTAGGTGATGCCGCAGTAATTATATGGCAACGTGACGGTTGCCATAGTAGGCTCCACGGTCTCCATGTCGTCGAAATAGACGCGATAAGTGGCGATGCCGTTGGCTTTAAGGCTGACGGGCAGGCGGTTGCCATCGGTCACGGCCTCAGCGACAGGCTTCTCCGTGCCGTCGGCTTTTTTGGCGGAGCTGAGCTTGCCGGCAAACGTGATGTTGGCTTCAGTTGGCTTGCCGGCAGTCTCATAGACGCGCACGACATAGCCGTCGCCATCCTCGGCGCGTTTCATCGCTTTGATAGCCACATTGGGAGCATCGGTGGTCGCAAGCGACAGGCTGCGCCCCTCACCCTTTGATTTAGGCACCACAAACGCCTTGACGCGCTGCGACATCTGCTCGCCTGCGCGGGCAGCCGACGCGCGGTCGAGCTTCCCGTCGTGGCCGATGATGGAGTAGGTGAACTCATGATGCCCGAAATCCTGCCGCTCCTGATGCGAGTAGCGGTTGGTGACTCCGGGAGAGTGGAAAAGAGTCAGCCGCAAGGTGTTGTCGGCGGGTTTATCCCAGCCGTACTTGAAGTTGCTCAACAGCGTCACCCCATAAGCGTCGTCGCTCAGATCCACCCACTCGCGGGCGGGCACCTCATAGGCTGTGGTGATGTTGTTGCCGCGCTCGATCGCCCCCACGCCGAGGTCGTAGGTTGCCTTTTCGTTGGCCACCGTGAGAGGGAACTCGGCTTTAAGCAGCGAGGCAGGGCTCTGCCACTCCACTTCATTGACTATGTCGATGCGCGGAGCGAGTGCCCCCTCATAGAGGTTGACATATTGCGTGAACTCAGAGTCGCCATGCTGTTTTGTGATCTTCACGCGCTTGAGCAGATCGCCGTCGGCCACGAGCGTGACATTGACATCATCGCCGATAGAAAGCGGCTCACGGTCGATCGTCTCCTTCTGTATCTCCCAGGCGGGCCACATGGTGGAAACATTGTCGGCGAACATGGCAAGGCGCACCGCTTTGCCGTCGGCCACAAGCTCCTTGCCGTTGCGCCTGTCGATAATCGAGGGAATATCGCCATTACTGTCAAAAGTGAGGGTGTAGACGCTGTTCTGGACAGTGGTGACCGGAGCGGATTTGTCGGAGCCGCTCCCCTTGAGAGCCACGTCGTAGACGGCAAAGCCTATCGCGGGCACTGTGGCCTCGACGAGCAGGGTGACCTTGCCGTTGTCGTAGCCGACGACCTGCGACCTGACGGTGCGGCCGTTGTGATCCTTGACCACAGCCGATGCCGGACGCTGCTTCGCATCGAGCTGCATCTCCACAATGTCGGTCACCTGATAGCCGAGCGGATTGAACAGCAGGATCGGAGTGCCCGCGACATTGGTGTTGAGCCGGGCGGCGATGCCGGTGGCAGCGTCGGTCAGAAGATCGGAGAATTGCTTGAGCGACAGCAACTCATCGTTGAAAGAGATTTCATAGCATGGTGGCTCGCTTGTGCCGGTGATATCGTCGTGAAACTGATGCCAGATAAAGCGCTTCCACGACTCGGTGAAAGCACTCCCCGGATAAGGCTTGCGGGCAAACAGTGCAGCCGCCGATGCAGCTCTCTCGGCGGCATCGGCAAGCAGTTCGTTCTGACGGTTGTAGAATTTCATGACCGACATCGCCGTGTAGCAGCCGTTGCCGTGGACATCCATGAGCATCTCATCGTCGTAGACCGGGAGCTCGGGGTGAGAGGCGTAGGGCTGCATGTCGAGATAGAGCCGATCGCTTGTGGCACTGATGATCTTGAGCGGGCCGTCGCCACGGATGCCGCGCTCTACCGACTCGATCGACCCGATGGTGGGGGAGCCGCCGCGGTCGCCCACGCCGTAGTAATGATAGACGATATTATCGGCGTTTTCGTCGGCCAATTTTTCCAGCTCCTTGCTGTGTGAGATGTCTTCGCCGTCCCATGTGTGGGTGTAGCTGTAGCCATGCACCATCATGATCGTGTCGCCGTCGACACCTTTCCAGAGGCCCACACCAAAAGGATACTTCCGGCCGTTTTCAAAAAATGGATGCGTGCGCCAGCCGATCTTCTGCGAGGAGAAGCCGATCAGTCCGCAATGCCGCGCCACGGTGGGGAGAGTCCAGCCAAACCCGAAGCAGTCGGGGAGAAATATGTCGGTGCTCTCCACCCCAAACTCATTGCGGTAGAAATTCTGCCCGAGCATGATGTTGCGCAGCTGCGACTCGATCGAAGGGATATTGACATCGTTGGCATCCCAGCTCGACCCCGACACATGCCACCGCCCCTGACGGATATATTGCTTCATCAGCTCATATTGGTCAGGGTAATATTCTTTCATCCACGCATATTTCACTCCACCCTCAAAATTAAACACATAGTCGGGGTGCTCGCCGAGCAGAAGCAGATTCTGCCCTAAAGTGTAGCGGAGATAGTCGCGTATCGAGGTGCGTACATCCCAGTTCCATTGCGTGTCGAGGTGAGAATCGGAGACGGCATATACAGTCTTGGTATTGTCGGCCTGAGCCACCTGAGAGGCGGCAATGAGCGCGGCGACGGCTATTCGCTGGAGTAAATGCATGGTATCGATGGAGTTCTATGGTTGAATGAAATGTCGTGAAAACGTGATTGGTCGGTCATG
>CAYSKE010000021.1:11269-18607 GCA_964431465.1 uncultured Muribaculaceae bacterium
TGAAAAAGGGTGTGTCATAAATGAAATTCGGACTAAGTTCAACCATATCAATTTCAACAATTTCATACAAAAATATTATGACACACCCTATATGCGGTTTATTTGAACACTGGGACTTCCTGCCCTATCATGCAGGGCTTTGCCTCTTTCACTGTGGGCCAGCCGTCGATCCAGCGAACGGGATCCATGAACAGCACGCGACCACGCGAGGGGTTGGCGGTGAGATAACCGTGGTAAAGGATCCAATCCTGTCCGGCATCGTCGGTGATTATCTCTGAGTTATGGCCGGGGCCTTTCACGGCATCGCTCCCGGCAATGAGGATCTCGTGGTTGTTGTCGAGCATCGACGCGCCGGCCTTGTTGACGTAAGGCCCGAAATAGTTGTCGGCACGCCCTACAACGGTGGTATAGGTGGAGTTGGTGCCCTCGCAGCATGAGCCTATCGAAGCAAACATGTAATACTTGCCGTCGTGCTTGTGGATCATGATTCCCTCGTAGGCGTTGCCGGCGATCTTGCGCTTCTCGGCACCTTCTTTCACCGAGAGGCCGTCGGCTGCGAGCTCAATGGCATAGAGGCCGCTGAACGAACCCCAAGAAAGGTATTGCTTGCCATCGTCGTCGAGGAAATAATGGGGGTCGATCGAGTTCTGCACTCCGATTTCGTTGGAGGTAAACAGTTTGCCCTGATCTTTATATGGGCCGGCGATATTATCGGCCACAGCCACGCCGAGGCCGTTTTCATGCTCTTCGGCCCACTTCGACAGGGCGTAGTAGAGCACGTACTTGTCGCCTATCTTGTTGACATCCATAGCCCAGACATCCTTGCAAATATCGCTCCACGCCGGACGCGACTCAAAGGGGTCTTTCAGCGCCGTCCACTCCACAAGATCCTTGGAGCGGCGCAAGCCGGCAGTGGTGAAGGCATAGAAGTTTCCGTCGTCACCCCGCATCACCGATGGGTCGGGCGAGTCCTGAATAAAGACGGGGTTGATGTAGGTCTTTGTCTTCTCCACAAATCCGCCCCCTTTGCCAGAGTCGTCCTTCCCCTCGCCGTCGCCGGAGCAACCTGAGGCAAAAAGGATCACCGCGGGAACGAGTGCAAACATTTTTTTCATCTTACACATCATGGTTTAATGCAAAATCAGGTAAAACAATGGAGGGGAACGGGATGTCCCCCTCCACATGTCATATCGCTTGATTGAGTCTGCTTACTTCCAGTAGGGGCTCTGGTTCATGTTGTGGTTGACCTGCATCTCACGGTCGGGTACAGGCCACTCGGTCATCTTGTCGCCACCGTCGACATACTCATAGTAGTTCACGCCCCACGGTTTCTTCAGGCCGTTGGTCTGACCCTCGGAATCCTGATAGAACTTCTTGGCGCGCCATGTGCCCCAACGGAGCTCGGCGAAGAAGAGGTTTTCCTCACCTGCGAGCTCATAGTAGTGCTCCATGCGTGCACGCTCGATCATGTCCTCCTTGCCGGCAACCATGGTGTTGGCATTGGAGTTGAGGAGCACGTGACCCACGCGCGAACGGAGTTCGTTGACCTTGTCGGCAGCACCGCTGAGGTCGCCGAGCTCAGCCAGACACTCTGCCCAGTCGCAGAGCACCTCGCCATATCGCAGGATGGGATAGTCGATCGATGAGTACCACTTGGTCACTTCCTGACCCTCGGCAACAAACTTACGCATCAGGTAGGTTTCCATGCCGGTGTCGGTGAGGAGGTCGGCGAGGAATGGGGTGGTGCGGTCATCGGCACCGTCGGTGCGGAAGGGGAAGCGGTAGGTGATGGGCTCCACAAAGCCGCGGCGTGCGCCGTTGAAGATCGAGTAGGGGGTGATGAAGGTCTGCTCGAGACGCGGGTCGCGGTTCTCATAGGCGGGACGGAGGCGTGCCTCGTTGCCACCCTGCACGTAGAGCGACATGTCGGCGCCACCTTCGACAGCCTTTGCGATCTCATCGTCGGTGATGTCGTCGCGCAGGAAGTAGGCCTGACGCGCTTTCTTCGACTTGGAGCTGTAGCCGGGGATGTACTGATCCCAGTTGAATTTCGAGCCGTCGGCGTTCTCATAGGATTCGATCATGGCGGGGTTGCCGTGCCAGTTGTTCCAGCCCTCCTTACCGTTGACCGAGCGGGTGGCGCAGTTACGCCAGATCACGTTGCCCTGAGTGTCCTGCGGGCCGAAGCAGACGGTGAACATCATCTCGTCGCACTGCTCCTGCGCCTCCTTGAAGAGGTCGATATAGGGACGGTCGCCGCCGGTGTAGAGCTTGTAGCCGCAGTCCTTCACTTTCTGGAAGTCGTCGGCAGCTTTCTGCCACTCTTTCTTCCACATGTAGCACTTGGCGCGGTAAGCGTAGGCCGTGCCCTTGGTGATGTGACCCCAGTTGCCGTCGCCCTGCGCATACTTATCGGGGAGCGAGGGGGTGTTGATCACCTCGGTGAAGTCCTTGATGAGCTCGTCCCATGTCTCCTCTTTGCTCAGACGCCCGATATAGGTCTGCTCGGGATCGGTGACCTCCTCGCGGATATAGGGGATGCCGCCCCATATAATGTTCATCTCATAGTACCAATAGGCGCGGAGGAAGATGTTTTCGGCGCGCATGCGTGCAGCCTCATCCTGATCGATGCCAGGCACATTCATGATGTTGGCGACAACGGCGTTGGCTTTGGCGGCATACTCCATGTGCCATGCCCACACGGGGAGCACACAGTCGCCGTCGGATGAATCGAGGTTACCGAAAAGAGCCTTGTAGCTACGCCAGTTGGGGTCGCGGTCGAGTGCCGAAGAGAAGCACTGCCATGTGGTGACACCCCACTGCCCGTTGTCGGCTATGCGGTAACGGAGGCAACGGTAGGGACCGGTGGCAGCCTGAGAGGCCATTGTGACATCCTGCCACACGCTCTCACTGGTGGGCTGGTATGTGGGAGTCAGATCCATGTCGGCACACCCGGTCAGCATCGCTCCACCGGCTAAAGCAGCAGCAAGAACGCGCATGGTGCCTTTCGACAGATTTGATATATTGTATTTCATCGATTATCGGAGTATTCGGGGTTAGAAGGTTAAGTTAAGACCGAGTGAATAGGTGCGCATGGGAGCGTATCCGTCGCCGGCGCGCATCTCGGGGTCGAGACCTTTGAACTTGGTGATCGTGCAGAGGTTTTCAAACGAAGCGTAGACGCGCAGGTTCTGCACGTAGGCCTTCGTTGTCCACTGGCGGGGGAAGGTGTAACCCACAGAGAGGTTCTTGAGCTTGATGTAGTCGCCGTTCTGGAGGTGACGCTCGCTAAAGAGTTTCTGCTGGTTGTTGCCGTCGGTGGGGCTCAGACGCGGTGTGTTGCTGGTGGTGTTGGTGTAAGGATCGTTGAGGTTGTCGGGATCATAGAAGTAGTGATCATAGGCGATGTCGAGAGGCATCTGCTCCGACTGGATCACGGTTGTGGAGTTCTTACACTTGTCGTAGTACCAGATCTTGAAGCCAGCGGCACCCGACCAGTTCATCGACAGGTCGATGCCTTTCCAGTTGGCACCCATCTGCAGGCCGTAGTAGATCTTGGGGATGTTGGAGTAGCCGTTGAACTGGCGATCCTGCTCCTCACCATACTTGCCGTCGCCGTTGGTGTCGGCATAGATCATGTCGCCGTACCAGATACCGCCCTTGCCGATGTTCTGCATGGGATAGAATGTCTTGCCGTCGGCAACCATGTCGCGGAGCCACTTCATGTCGGCCTCGGTGCGGATCATGCCGTCGCGCGGGCCGCCATTGACGTTGACCGTGCCGTCGGCGTTGTAGTAGGAGCCGTCGCCGCGATAGACGGTGTGGGTGTAGTATTCATTCATCTGGTGTCCCTCGACGATCTGCGTGCCGGCACCACCGTTGTTCGACACGTCGCCGATGTTGTTGTACCAATACTTGTTGCCGTTTTCGTCGACCTTCCAGCCCTTGTCGAGAGTGCCTTTGTACTTGGTGACGCGGTTGCGGTTGAGCGAAACGTTGCCGTTGACGAAGTAGCTTACCTGATCCACGCGGTCGTTCCAGCCGAGAGTGATTTCAAGACCCTTGTTGTCGACCTCGGCGAGGTTCATGAGCGGAGCGGTGAGGTAGTAGAGCGATGCGTTGAGCGAGGGGCGGTAGAGGATGCCGTCGGTGTGCTTGTCGTAGAGCTCGATCACACCGGTGAGGCGGTTGTTGAGCGCGCCGAAGTCGATACCGATATTGGCACTGGTAGTTGTCTCCCACTTGAGGTTGGCGTTGGTGAAGCCGGTGAGGAAGAGACCTCCCTTGGGCACGTCGCCAAAGGCATAGAGAGTCGATGAGTAGAAGTTCTGGTACTCGTAGTTGCCGATAGCGTTGTTACCGAGCTTACCCCACGATCCGCGAATCTTCAGGTTGTCGAGCCAGCTGCGTGCGTCGGCCATGAATGCCTCCTCGCTGATGCGCCAGCCTGCCGAAACCGAGGGGAAGAAGCCCCAGCGGTTCTCCTTGGCGAAACGCGACGAGCCGTCGTAGCGGAAGTTGGCCTCCACGAGATACTTGCCGGCATAAGCGTAGTTGACGCGGCCGAAGAGCGAGCGCGATGCCCATTCCCAGTTGCTGCCCGAGATGTAGACGGGAGTGGTGACAGCGTTGAAGTCGGTGAGGGCAAAAGATGACATGCCTTTCTTTGAAATGTCGGTCGAGCCACCCCACTTGCGCATCTCCTCATAGCCGATGAGGGCGTTGATGTCGTTTGTGCCGTAGGTGCCGTGCCAGCTGAGGATGTTGGTGGTCTTCCACGACTGGTCGAACGCGCGGTAGTCATAGACCTGTGCCTCGGCCATCTGAGCGTCGGAAGGCTCGAAGTTGAGCTTCATGCCACGACGGAACGATACCTGCGGCTGATACACGTCGGGCTTATAGAAGTGGTGGTTCTCATACTTGTCGTAGTAGAAGTTGGATGAGACCTTGAAGCCGAGGGGGAGGTCAATCTCCACATAGGGGTTGACATAAATCTTGTCCTGCTTGAAGTAGCCGTGATCCTGAGCGATGTTCATCGCGATGTTGGATGTGTCGGAGGTCTCGTTGGCGGTCTCGTTGCCACCCCACATGCCGTTGTAGTAAGGATAGATACCGGGGATCGAGCGCTGCATCTGTATCTCCCAGATCTGGCTCACGTCGTCGCGCTTCTGATCGTTGTGGTAACCCCACGCACGCATGCCGAGAGCGAGGAAGTCGGTCACCTGCGAGCGGATGTCGGTGCGCAGATAATACTTGTTGAGCTCACACGCCTGAATGATACCGGGGTTGTGGAGGAACGTGCCGGAGAAGGCATAGGTTGTGCGGGAGTCCTGACCGGTCACGCCCACGGTGTGCTCCTGCATAAAGCGCTTCTGATACAGGTAGTCATACCAGTCGGTGTTGGGGTGTGTGACGTAGTTGGGGATACCCTCGTCGTTGAGCGCGTTGGGGTTCTTTGAAGCCTCGCGCCACTCCTGAATGTCGAGCGTCGAATAGGGCTCCGACATGCCGCCTCCGCGATATGCCTGGTTGATGATCTCCATGTAGTCGGCATAGTTGGAGATGGTGCGGATGATCTTCTGCGGGGTGTTGAGCGAGAACTTACCGGTGTAGGTCACGTTGATGCGGCCTTCCTTACCCTTCTTGGTGGTGATGAGGATTACACCGTTAGCACCGCGGTTACCGTAGATGGCACAGGATGCTGCGTCCTTCAGGATCGAGATGTTTGCCACGTCGTTGGGGTTCACCTCGTTGAGGCTTGCTTCCATGCCGTCGACAAGGATGAGGGGCGCCGAGTTGTTGAGTGTGCCGTAGCCGCGGATCGAGGTGAGCGATCCCTCGCTGTTGGGCTTGCCGCTGGTTTCCATCACGTTGAGACCGGCAGCCGCACCGGCGAGACCGGCCGACAGCGTGGTGAGCGGACGCGAGGTAGCGGTCTTCTCAAAGTCGACTGATGCGACAGCACCGGTCAGGTTGGCTTTTTTCTGCGAGGAGTAACCCACGACAACCACTTCGTCGAGTTTCTGCACGTCCTCCGACATGGCGATGTTGATCGTCGTGCGTCCGTCGACCTTGATGGTCTGCGTCTCGTAGCCTACGTAGCTGACTTCGAGAGTGGCATCGGAAGCGACCTTGATGGAGAATTTTCCGTCGATATCAGAAATTGTCCCTCCCAGCTTGCCTTTCTCATAAACAGATGCACCGATGAGCGGATCACCGGTTGCAGCATCGGTGATGGTGCCGGTGACGGTGATTTTCGTCTCCTTGTCGGCCGATGCCATCATAGGAGCGCGATCGGTTGCCTCGGGCGCTGCGTTCACCCCGGGTGAAAGCAACATGGCAGACACTGCCGCTGCAAACATGCAGAAACCGCGTCGTGCGTTTGTGCGCCGTAATGCTTTTGAATTTTGCTTCATTAGCTTGCGATTTTAGTGATAATTATAATAGGTTTGAAGAAGTCGGTATTCCGGAAACCGGCCGGGAGCATCCCCCACTCCCACATGCGGCGGTATTACTTTTTAAGCACTGCTTTGATTATGTTGTCCTCAGAGATGACCATGCGCGGCACAGCTCCGTCGGTAAACTCCACGGTGGAGATATACATTTCGCGCGGATGCACCGTACCGGGCTTTTTGTGGGCATGAAACACGATGCGCATTTTCCCATCCTTGTCGATGAACATCGCGCTGTGCCCCACTCCCTCGAGACGCCCGTAATCTTTTGTCACCGGGAACTGGAGTATGGGGTTGCCCTCATATTTTGTCCACGGGCCGAGTGGCGACGGCGCTGTGGCCACTCCCACGCCGTAGGCGGGATTGGTGTAGCCATTGCCCGAATAGGTCATGTAGTAGGTGTCGGCATGCTTCACCACAAAGGTGCCTTCATTGACCGCATCAGCCTCCCACGGCTGGCTCTGCGATATGCAGGGAGTGTGATTGGTGTTGCCGACGGCAAGAAGATCGTCGGTCAGCTGCACGACATGCACGTGACCGCCCCGGTCATCAAAAATGTCATAGAACATATATGGGATGCCGTCGCTGTCGATAAAGAGCGTGTTGTCGATCGTGCGCAATCCGTCGAACAGCGGCTTTTTCTCTTTCTGCACAAAGGGGCCGAGCGGCGAGGTGGCCTCGGCCACACAGGTATGCTCCTCTGAGGTGTAGTACATGAGGTAACGGTCGCCCACGCGATAGACCTCGGGAGCCCAGAACCAGTGGTCGCCGTAGGAATCGGTGTGGTTCAGCGCACGGCCGGCAAGCGTCCAGTGCTTCAGATCGTCGGAGGTGTACACGTCGATGCTTGTGTCGCCCGTGCCATAGGCATAATATGTGTCGCCAT
>CAYSKE010000022.1:0-18585 GCA_964431465.1 uncultured Muribaculaceae bacterium
GGGGACGAACTGCCCGTGAAACGGGCAACACAACCTTAGCACCGGGTGACCGGAGGGAACCCGGTGTAGCCACACATCCGCCTTTGAGCTGCGGAGCTGCGAAACACCTCCGCAACCTCCGCGATCTCCGAGTCCTCCGAGTGCTCTACCTCCCCTTATACGTCTCTATTCCACCTTCGAGCCAATACACAAACTTCGCGACATTCTCATCATAATATGTAGGCCCGTCCAGCGGATTACCCTCATTGTCAAGCATCACATAATAAGGCTGACTGTTGGCCATGAACTTCATGCGCTGCAGATAGCTCCACTTGTCGCCCACCGTTCTGAGTTTGATCTTCTTACCATTTTCAGTCACCTCGATCGGCTGCTCGAGCTTCGTCTTGTCATCCACCATGAGTTTGATCAGCACGAAATTCTCCTTTATGATGCACTCAACTTCCTCGGTATCAAACACTGCTCCCTCCATCTTGCGGCAGTTCACGCAGCCATAACCCGAGAAATCTATCAGCACCGGACGGTGATTAGCCTCCGCGTATGCCATTCCCGCATCATAGTCATCAAACTCCTCAAACTGTCCGCCGGCATACAGGTTAAAATCCTGAGTATAAAGCGGCGGAACGAAAGCGCTCACGCTTTTCAGCGGTGCGCCCCACAGCCCCGGCACAAGATACACTGCAAAGCTCAGCGAAACCATCGACAGGAAGAAGCGCACGATCGACACATGTTCGCTCGGAGTGTCGTGAGCAAAATTGATCTTGCCGAGCAGATACATGCCGAGCATCACGAAGATCACGACCCACAGCGACACAAACACCTCCCTGTCAAGTATTCCCCAACCGTAAGCGAGATCTGCCACCGACAGGAATTTAAGCGACAGAGCCAGTTCAAGGAAACCGAGGACGACCTTCACCGAGTTCAGCCAGCCGCCGGAGCGGGGCATCTCCTTCAGCCACGACGGGAAGATTGCGAAAAGCGTGAACGGAAGAGCCAGTGCCAGAGCAAAAGCACCCATGCCGATTGCCGGACCCGTTATATCACCCATCGACGCAGCCTCCACAAGAAGAGTGCCGATAATCGGGCCGGTGCAGCTGAACGACACCAGCGCGAGAGTGAACGCCATGAAGAATATGCTCAGCAGTCCCGACGTCTTCTCTGCCTTGCTGTCCACGCTGTTGCTCCAGCTCGAAGGAAGCGTGATATTGAATGCGCCGAAAAACGAGATTGCAAACACAAGCAGAAGCACGAAGAACAGCAGATTGAAAATCGCGTTAGTCGCCAGATCATTCAGCTTGCTCGCTCCGAAGATGAGAGTGATTGCCAGTCCGAGCACCAGATAGATCACCACGATGCTCACACCGTATGTCACTGCGTCTCTGATAGCCTTGCTGCGCGACGATGTTTTTTTCAGGAAGAAACTTACCGTCATCGGGATCATCGGCCACACGCAGGGAGTCAGCAACGCGAGCAGGCCGCCAAGAAAACCCCAGATAAATATCGAGCCCCAGCTCGTATTGCTTATCTGAGCCTGCTCACCCGCATTGGCAAACGCTACCGGCTGCCACCATTTGCCTAATGCCGTTGTCGGAGCGGCCGCTGCAGTAGCGTTATCGGCATTGTTGCCCGCGGGAAGCGGAGTGATATTGTCAGCCGCATTTGCAGCCTCTCCACCGGCGGTCAGCTCAAAGGTCTCTGTTTTGGGAGCAACACACGTCTGATCGTTGCAACCCTGAAATCCCACGCTCACCTCTATAGCCAGCGGCAGTGTTGTTCCGTCGGCCACAGTAAACTTCTGAGTGAAGCTCACATCCGATGCCCACCATGAGAGCGGCATCTGGAATATATCATCAAGTTTCTCTATCGCTTTTTCCGAAGCACTCACCTCACCGTCGAGGCTCACACCCTCCGGCAGTACAAATGAAATTGTAGTCGGATTTGGCCCCCCTTCCGGCAGGCTGAGTCCATACAGGTGCCACCCCTCGTCAATCTGGGCGTCAAGAGTTATCACTCCGCTCTTTTCCGATGTCATTTCCACATTGGCGCTCCAATGTATCGGATCAAGCATTTGAGCCTTGGCAAAAACTGCAACAAGGCTGACCATGATTAGCAGCAGGATCTTTTTCACGTCGTTCTATTGTTATTGAGGTTATTGGTTATGGTTGCAAAATTAAGATTCTGTCAATGTTAAAAATGAGTTAAATGGCAGCAAGGCTGGCGATAGTTGCTTCTGGATCCGCGCTCCCGAACACATAGCTCCCCGCCACAGCGACGTCACACCCCGCTTCGGCCACTTGGACAGCTGTCGTCGCATTGATTCCACCGTCCACTTCAATCAGGGCGTGTGATCCGGTTTCCTTTATCAGCGTCTTCAGCTCCCTTATCTTGTTCAGCACATTGCCGATGAACTTCTGACCGCCGAAACCCGGATTCACCGACATCAGCAGAACCATGTCAAGCTCCCCGACAATATCCTTCAGCAGAGCGACCGGAGTTGCCGGATTAAGAGTGACGGCGGCCTTCATGCCCGCCTGCTTGATAGCCTGCACCGTGCGGTCAAGATGAGGACTTACCTCAAGATGCACGTTCATCCACTCTGCACCTGCGTCACGCACCTGAGCCACATACTTTTGCGGCTCAACGATCATCAGATGCACGTCAAGCGGCTTCCGGGCGATCTTTGCCACTGCCTCTATCACCGGAAAACCTATCGAGATGTTGGGCACAAACACACCATCCATCACATCCACGTGGATCATTGACGCTTCCGAGCGGTTAAGCATCTCTATGTCGCGTCCGAGATTAGCGAAATCTGCCGAGAGTATCGAGGGGGAAACAAGCATATTGAAGTGAGTATTACTTTGATTTCGACGGTTTGAAAGCATGTAGGGCGATATAGCCCACACACGCCACGGCCAGTACCACACCGGCTATGGTCAGATAGCCGTTATATTTCTCCACTGCCATGAATAGCTGGTCGTAGGGTACTGTTTTGGCAAGCCAATAGCCGAGCGATGCAAGCACGATGTTCCACACCATTGCGCCCAATGCTGTGAATACAAGAAACGTCCACACATTCATCCGCGCCAGTCCGGCAGGTATCGAGATCAGCTGCCTTATGGCAGGTATGAGTCGCCCGACAAACGTCGACACTGCACCATGCTTGTCAAAATAAGCCTCAGCCTTCTCCACCTTCTCCGGCGTGATCAGGCACGCACGACCTAAACGGCTGTTGGCAAACTGATACACGATCGGGCGTCCGATCCAAAGCGCGAGCAGGTAATTTATAAAAGCACCCACCATCGCGCCAGCCGTCGCGCAAAGCACAACCGCCACCACATTCATGTCGCCGCGGCTCACGGCCAGATAAGCTGCGGGCGGAACCACTACCTCGCTCGGAAACGGGATAAACGAGCTCTCTATCACCATGAAGAGAAACACAAACCCATACGAGGCATGCTCGCAGAAAAACTGAAACGCAGCCGAAGCGTTCAGGTAATCCAGTATTGAGAGTGTAATCATTTCAAGTAAAGTCTGGGATCGAGCCTAAACCGGCACTACAAGCATCGGTATATCGCAGTGAAACAGCATCCTGTGGGCTATTCCCGGATTAAACAGCCGGGCGAGGGCGTTCTTCCGCTTGTTGGGGATGATTATCATCTCCGCCGGACGCTCCTGTTGCAGCCGTTCAAAGTCCTCTATATCACTCACGCCCGCTACTCGCGTCAGTTCAAACTGATACCCCGGATAATGCACCTTGCAGTAGTCCAGCAGCATTTCCATCTGCTGTTCATTTTCCTCCCCGGCA
Source organism: uncultured Muribaculaceae bacterium (assembly GCA_964431465.1). Classification (GTDB taxonomy): domain Bacteria; phylum Bacteroidota; class Bacteroidia; order Bacteroidales; family Muribaculaceae; genus JAFLTL01. The sequence continues at coordinate 3,806 of CAYSKE010000022.1, forward strand.
TTTCGGCCTTTCTTTCGTCCGGCATACACGAGGTTGATTGCAAACGGCGACGACGGGAACAGCTCATGCACCTTCTCCAGCACCGAGAAATCATCACGGTCAAGGTTGGCGAAGAAAGTCACCTGACGCATCCCCGCTGCCGGGATAGGCAGGCGCATGCTTTCAGGCACAGTGAACGCCACCGACCGGCATGAGTCAAGCACCTCGGCAGTGACACTACCCACCATATCCGACTCTTTTTTGTCGGCACCGCGGGTACCCATGACGATCATCATGGGCGAAGTGCTCCGCGCATACTCGAGGATCACCTCCTCCGCAAGCCCGTCAAACACCTCCGTCACAAATTTCACCGCCGGGATCACACCCGTCTTGATATAATCCTTCACGCGGTCGGCAAACTCTTCCATCCGTTTGTTGGCCAGACGTCCGAGTTCCACCGCAGCCTCCTCGTCACCTATGTCGAGAAGTCCTGAATCAGTAGTGATTGCAAAGCTTTCGGCACGCGATGGCGTGACGTAGGCATAAAGCAGCACGATCGACGCGCCGTGAGCCGACGCTAAGTCAAACGCAAGTCGCGTAGCCGTGAACGAGTAATCCGAGAAATCCACCGGCACAAGTATGGTTTTCCCCGTCGGTTTCCGGTTTATCACCACCTTGCGTCTGAGCCCCACGCGTTTCACCACACCGCCGCTCCCCCGTTCCGTCACTGCGCTGTCACCCGGTTTCTGCTTCTCGTCAGCATCCTGAGTCTCAGCGTATAGCGGGAAGATTTCTATGTTCTCTATGATCCGCAATGCAGCCGGAATGTCATCTTCGCTGATGCGCACCTCGATCGGATGCTCGGTCAGCTTCTGTCCGAGACGCGCGGCGACAAGCTCCGCCGCCACTCCCTCATGCTCCAGCAGACGGCGCAGGCGGTCGGCATGATCCCGGGTGTGGAGAGCCACTGTCACCTTCCTCGCCTGATCGCGGCCACTTCTTTGGTCAGCATTGCTGTTCATAGAGACAAAGTATTATTTATTTGACCCTGAATCGAGTAAAATCTTAGATTATAAGCATCGCGTCACCGTAGGCACCGAAGCGGTAACCCTCCTGCACTGCCACTTCATACGCATGCATCACATGGTTATAGCCGCCGAATGCAGCCGTGAGCATGAGCATTGTTGAGTAAGGCAGATGGAAATTGGTCACAAACGACGTCGTCACCGTGAAATCATACGGCGGGAAGATAAACTTGTTCGTCCACCCCGAGATAGCCTTCAGGTGACCGTCCATGCTCACCGCATCCGAGATTCCGCGCAGTACCGACGCGCCCACGGCGCACACCTGGCGACCCTCATCCTTGGCCTTGTTCACCATCTCCACCAGTCGCGGGCCCACCTCGACCTCTTCCGAGTCCATGCGGTGCTTTGTCAGATCCTCCACATCGATATCGCGATATGCGCCCAATCCGCTGTGAAGTGTGATAAATCCGCGCTCCACACCTTTGATCTCCATGTGCTTCATCAGCTCGCGGCTGAAATGCAGCCCGGCCGACGGAGCAACCACAGCACCCTCATGGCGTGCGAACACCGTCTGGTAGTCATCCGCATCACAGTCTTCCGACTCGCGGGTGAAGTACGGCGGAAGTAGCGTCTTTCCAAGACTGAAAAGAGCCTTCTTGAACTCCTCGTGCGGGCCGTCATACAAGAAGCGGAGCGTGCGTCCCCTCGAGGTCGTGTTGTCGATAACTTCAGCCACAAGCATATCATCATCACCGAAATAGAGCTTGTTGCCGATACGTATCTTTCTGGCTGGCTCCACAAGCACATCCCAGAATTTGTTTTCAGCATTGAGTTCTCGCAGCAGATGCACCTCGATCTGTGCCCCTGTCTTCTCCTTGTTGCCGTAGAGCTTTGCAGGAAATACCCGGGTGTCATTGAACACCATCACGTCACCCTCTTCAAAATACTCAAGTATCTCCTTGAAAATCTTGTGAGTGATCTCACCGGTCTTGCGGTTGAGCACCATCAGGCGGCATTCGTCGCGGTGAAACGTCGGATGATCTGCAATCAGTTCGTTAGGAAGATTATAGTTGAATTGCGAAAGTTTCATTATTGCTCTTCTTTCTCTATGTTGATTTGTTGCTGTAAGTTTCTTCTTGCGGTGTAGTTATACCCTCTCAGGAAAGCTGTTCCACTTTTTCATCCTCCGGATACTCTATAGGAGCCTCCTGTATGAGTTTGTAAGCCTCCTCCACGCTCAGGCAATCCTTCGCATCCACATTCCCCACGCGGGTTCTGCGCAGGCCGGTTAGATGGCCGCCCGATTTCAGGCTCTCCCCGATGTCACGGGCAAGAGCGCGGATATACGTTCCCTTGCTGCACACGACCCTTATCGTGATCGATGTCGGGCTGTACGACAGAAGCTCGATTTCATCGATCACAAGTATCTTCGGCTTGAGTTCCACCGTCTCGCCGCGTCTGGCGGCTTTGTAGGCCCGGTGACCGTCCACCTTGCAGGCCGAGAATGCCGGAGGCACCTGCTCGATTCTCCCCGTAAACTTCGTCAAAGTCTCCTCCACGAGTTCGCGGGTGATGTGATCAGTCGGATAAGTGGCATCCACCTCTGTCTCGAGATCGTAGGAGGGTGTGGTAGCGCCGAGGGCGATTTCCGCCACATACTCCTTCACGCCCGCCTGCAGCTCCTCGATCCGTTTCGTCGCACGACCCGTGCACACTATCATCACACCTGTCGCAAGCGGATCAAGCGTGCCGGCATGACCCACCTTGAACTTCTTGACTCCGTAACGTCGCAGCAGCATTCCGCGCAGACGCTTCACGGCATCAAATGATGTCCATTTCAGCGGTTTGTCTATGTAAAGTATTTCGCCTGTCAGGAAATCCATCGGAAAAATTGAAGTTATTTATCACTTCATTTATCAGATGCAGAGACACAGTATTCCCACTGCCACACAGTACACTGCAAACCACACAAGTTTACCTTTCGACACAAGGTCGATCATCCACTTGCAAGCCATGCAGCCCACTGCAAACGACGTCACGAAACCGATCACCAAAGGCAGTGCTCCTACCGACGAAGCCACGGCGTCATCCGCTCCCTTCATCATCTTCATAACATCCAGCAGAGCCTCACCCAGAATCGGGATAATGACCATGAAGAACGAGAAGACAGCCACACGCTCGCGCTTGTCACCGATCATGATGCCCGTAGCGATAGTTGTGCCTGACCGGCTCAGTCCCGGAAGCACAGCGATAGCCTGAGAGCAGCCGATGATAAATGCGTCAAGCCATGTGATGTCACGCGGAGTATATGCCTTGCCGTGGCTCTTGAGCAGAGGATTGGTTCTAAAGAAATACGCGAAAGCGAGCAGAAGTGCCGTGAAGCAGAGGCACACACCCACAATCTTGAGGTTACCCTCAAAAAAGCCTTCGATGAAATCCTTGAAGCACAAGCCCACAATGCCCACAGGCACTGCCGACAGAATAAGTTTCCAGACGTATGAGAAGCCTTCCGACTTAGTGCGCCAGCCAAAGAAGTCACGGCACAAAGGCACAAAACGATGCCACAGCACCACAATCGTGCTGAGCACGGTAGCCACATGCAGCATCACATCAAACTGAAGCGACTCTGCGCCACTGAGATCAAGACCGAGCACTTGCCGGAAAATCTCTAAGTGACCGCTTGAGCTTATTGGCAGATACTCAGCCAATCCCTGCACTAACCCAAGTATAAATGCGTCTAATGCATCCATTTTATTTTAGCGACGAGTTATATTTCAGTCCTGCGACTGTCTGAACCCTACTGTATTTCAAGATTTTTTACCGATGCGACGATATCACTTCTTCGGGCGATATATTATCGCGAAACCCATGAAAAGGAAACCGAGGAAAGCGATCGTAGGCCCGACAACGACTCTGCGTGTCGAGAATATGTCGGGATTGAAAGCCTCCTCCGTTGCACCCGGACCAAGCATGAGCAGGAAACCGACGATAATCGTCAGTGCGGCAATCCCCATCAGCTTGAAGTTGAGTTTCATCAGAGGGAATTCCGACGGCTTTTCGATTTCTACGCGGCTTTCCTTACCTCCCTTTGCCACTGTGGTCTTATTGTATTTCTTTGTAGCCATTTGACTGTAAAGATGAAGTGATTTATCTGAACATCTCGTCGTAGCTCAGACGCAGATATCGGTTGGTCGACATGATCGATGCAAGCACACATATCACGATACCGGCCGCAATCATTCCCGCGCCCGCAAGCAGCAGCTCGGCTGTGGTCACTAAACCGCTTACCTGAGCCTCCACTCTCACCACTCCCGATACAAGTCCCCAGAGCATGACAGTTGCCAGAACACCGGCCGACACCCCCTGCCATAGTCCGCTCACAAGAAACGGTCGGCGTATGAAAGCCCCGGTTGACCCTACGAGCTTCATCGTGTGTATCGTGAACCGTCGGGCATAGATCGAGAGCCTGATCGTGTTGTTTATCAGCACAAACGATATTATCAGCAGAGCGAGAGCGATAGCCCCGAGCACCTTGAACACCGTCATTATGTTGGCGTTGACGGCATCTATCATGTCGGTGTGTAAGCTCACCGCATCAACCCCGCTGCGCCCTTCGTAATGCGCCACGATTCTCGACAGGCTGTCGGCCGAAGCCCACGGAGCGTGCACCTTCACCTCCAGCTCAGCTGAAAAAGGATTCAGCCCGAGCACTTCCGTCACATCCTCGCCTGTCTCCTCGCGCCAGCGCATGGCCGATTCCTCAGCGCTATGTGTCACCACGCTCAGCGCAAACGGCTGTTGCGTGATCTCATTTCTAAGAGCAGCGATGTCGGCCGCACTCGCTGTATCGGTCATCACGATATCAAAACCCACGTTCTCCCTCACCGTGTCGGCCACTTTCCGTGTCACTAAACCGACAACGGCAAGCAGTCCGAGCACAAAGAGGACAAGAGCCACCGAGACCGTTGAGGTTATCTTTGCTCCGGCGGTTGAGAACAGGCGGCGTTTGCGGCGGTCATTCACTTCGGTTGCCGTTTATCCGATAAGATTCTTCCCGTCCATCTCCTTAGGCTGGGGAAGATCCATAATTTTAAGGATCGTGGGAGCCACATCGGCCAGACGGCCGTCAGCGACCTTGGCATCCTTGTTCTCCGTCACATACACGCAGGGAACAGGATTCAGCGAGTGAGCCGTGTTCGGAGTTCCGTCAGGGTTCACGGCGTTGTCGGCATTGCCGTGGTCAGCGATGATGATCACCTCATATCCATGCTTGCGGGCTGCCTCGACAGTATCCATCGTGCACTCGTCGATAGTCACGACAGCCTTCTCGATAGCCTCATACACACCGGTGTGTCCCACCATGTCGCCGTTGGCATAGTTCACCACAATGAAATCATATTTCTCGCTGTCTATTGCCTCTACGAGCTTGTCTTTCACCTCGTAGGCGCTCATCTCAGGCTTCAGGTCGTAGGTAGCCACCTTGGGCGATGCCACAAGTATGCGATCCTCACCCTCGTATGGAGCCTCGCGTCCGCCGTTGAAGAAGAATGTCACGTGAGCATACTTCTCTGTCTCTGCTATATGAAGCTGTTTCTTTCCGAGCGAAGAGAGATACTCACCGAGAGTATTCGTCACATTCTCTTAGTCAAAGAGGATATGCACACCCTTAAACGATGCATCATACGGAGTCATGCAGTAATACTGTAGATTAGGAATCGTAGTCATTCCCTCCTCAGGCATGTCATGCTGCGTGAGCACCACCGTGAGCTCTTTGGCGCGGTCGTTGCGGTAGTTGAAGAAGATTACAGCGTCACCCTCTTTGATCGTGCCGTCGATTGTTGCGTTGTTGATCGGCTTGATGAACTCGTCGGTCACATCCTCGTCATAGCTCTGCTGCATGGCCTCGACCATATTGTCAGCCTGCTTTCCTTCACCTTTCACCAGAAGGTCATACGCCACTTTCACACGATCCCAGCGTTTGTCGCGGTCCATGGCATAGTAGCGGCCGATGATTGAGGCGATCTTTCCTGCCGACTTCTCGCAATGCCCGCTCAGGCGCTCGATAAAGCCCTTGCCGCTGCGGGGATCAGTGTCACGGCCATCCATGAAGCAGTGTATATACACCTTCTCGAGTCCGTATTCCTTAGCTATGTCGCAGAGAGCAAACAGGTGGTCGAGCGATGAGTGTACACCGCCGTCACTTGTGAGGCCCATGAAGTGAATCGCTTTGTCGTTGTCGCGGGCATATGAGAATGCGCTCTTTATCTCCGGATTGTTGAGTATCGAGCCATCCTTCACAGCCTTGTTGATCTTCACAAGATCCTGATATACAACTCGGCCGGCACCAATGTTAAGGTGACCTACCTCTGAGTTACCCATCTGACCGTCAGGCAGACCCACGTTCTCACCGCTTGCCTGAAGCTGTGAGTGAGGATAAGTCTTCAGTAAATGATCCCAATAGGGTGTGGGGGTGACCGATATTACATCACCTTTGCTGTGGTCTCCTATGCCCCAGCCGTCAAGTATGATCAGTAAAGCCTTGTGTGCCATGACTATATTTTGTTCTTTTTTATTCTGTTGTTAAATTGTTCCGATGAGATTGGTTCTCACACATATCCGCGCACGATTCCTCGGCTCGAATTTCTTATGAAAAGTATGATCTCGTCACGTTCCTTAGTAGCCGGAAGCTCTGCTTCGATTCTCTCCACGGCATCCGTCACATTCAGCTGCGAGAGATAGAGATAGCGGTATATCTCCTGAATCTCACGTATCTGGTCATTGCTGAACCCGCGACGGCGCAGACCGATCGAGTTTATGCCTGTGTAAGCGATTGGATCGCGGGCGGCTTTCACAAAAGGAGGAATATCCTTGTTGATCTTTGCACCCCCCTGTATCATCACATGGCTTCCGATGTGAGTGAACTGATGCACGAGAGCGCCGCCGCCGATCACGGCGTAATTATCCACAACCACCTCACCTGCAAGCTGGCTCGCATTGGCGATAATCACATTGTCACCAATCATGCAGTCGTGGGCGATATGGGTGTAAGCCATTATCAGGCAGTTGCTGCCGACCACAGTCTTTCCCTTTGCAGCTGTGCCGCGGTTGATGGTCACACACTCGCGTATCACCGTGTTGTCACCGACAATAGCAAGCGTATCCTCTCCCCTGAATTTCAGGTCCTGAGGAATACCGCCAACAACGGCGCCCGACATGATCTGGCAGTTCCTTCCGATACGGGTACCGCTCTTCACCACAGCGTTGCTGTGGATATGCGTCCCCTCTCCTATCTCCACATTGTCCTCGATAGTGACAAAGGGATCAACTGTCACACCGGCAGCCAGACGCGCTCCGGGGTGGATGCTCGACAGATTATTTATCATGTTTGAGTAAAAATCTTACTTATTCTTTGTGATCTGAGCCATGAACTCGCACTCACACACGATCTTCTCACCCACAAAGGCAAGACCCTTCATCATGGCGCAGCCACGACGGAGCGGAGTCATGAACGACACGTGGAAAATCAGCGTGTCGCCGGGCACAACCTTTTGGCGGAACTTCACGTCGTCTATCTTCATGAAGTAGGTCGAGTAGCGTTCCGGCTCCTCTACTGTGCTGAGCACAAGCATTCCGCCAGTCTGAGCCATAGCCTCCACGAGAAGCACTCCCGGCATGACAGGCTCCTGCGGGAAATGACCTTGGAAGAACGGCTCGTTCACTGTCACGTTCTTGATTCCGACGATATACTTCTGACCCTGCTCGATAATCTTGTCAACCAGCAGGAACGGATAGCGGTGAGGAAGAAGCTGGCGTATGCGGTTGATATCCATCAGCGGCGGAAGCGACGGATTGTAGACCGGAGCCTGCACATCCTGACGCACGATCTCCTTTCTTATCTTTTTGGCAAAAGTCGTGTTTATCGAGTGACCCGGACGTGTGGCGATAATGCGTCCTTTCAGCGGACGGCCGATAAGAGCTAAGTCACCGATTATGTCAATCACCTTGTGACGGGCAGGCTCGTTGTCAAAGAGAAGCGGACGGTCGTTGATATATCCATACTCCTTCGGATGACGCGGTGTGGTGTCAGTGAGCTCAGCGATATGGTCAAGCTGCTCTGCCGACATTGTGCTGTCATAGATCACGATAGCATTGTCAAGATCACCACCCTTGATGAGGTTGTTGGCAAGAAGGGGCTCGATCTCACGCATGAACACAAATGTGCGGCAAGGAGCTATATCGGTGCCAAACTGATTCAGGTCGTCAAGCACCGCAAACTGGTTGTCAAGCACAGGCGAGTCAAACTCAAGCATTGCCTCTACCGAGAAGCCGTCATAAGGGATGGCGAGAATGGTCGAACCTGTAGTGTCGTCACGCACCTCGATCTTCTGCTTTATCACATAGAAGTCCTTGTCGGCATCCTGCTCCTCCACACCGGTTTCTGCGATCAGCTTCACATACTCGGCTGCACTGCCGTCAAGTATCGGCATCTCAGGAGCATTCACTTCGATAAGGCAATTATCGATTCCGGCGGCATAGAGAGCGGCAAGCGCGTGCTCAACGGTAGCCACTCGGGCCTCTCCACGCTGGAGCACAGTGCCTCGCGTCGTTTCAATGACATTCTCTGCAAGGGCGTCCACAGTGGGAGCGTCTGCGAGATCTACGCGACAAAACTTGTATCCGTGATCGGCGGCTGCCGGGCGGAACGTTGCCTCAATTTCAAGACCTGTGTGTAGGCCTTTCCCCTTTACCGTGAAAGGAGCCTTAAGGGTTAGTTGCTTCATGCTATTTAGAGATATAGACACCTTGCACATTCATGCAGGCAATCCTATTTTTTATTATTTTCTTCTTTTTCCAGAGCGTCCACTCTGCGGTTAAGCCGCTCGAGGTTCTTGATATACACCACCTGACGGGCGAAATCACCTATATCCACTGCCGGTGAGCCTATCACGCGGCTCCCTTGACGCACGTTACGCTGAAGTCCCGCTTGGGCGCCGATCTCCACATCATCACCGATGCGTATGTGACCGGCGATACCCACCTGACCACCTATGCGGCACGACGATCCCACTTTCGACGATCCGGCGATACCCACTTGGGCGGCCATGACAGTGTCATTGCCCACCTCCACATTGTGTGCGATCTGAATGAGGTTGTCGAGCTTTGTTCCGGCTCCGACCTTTGTCGACCCCATCGTCGCACGGTCAATAGTCGTGTTGGCACCGATTTCCACATCATCGGCAATCTCGACTATGCCAAGCTGCGGGATTTTGTGATAATGACCGTCAACCGGTGCAAACCCGAAGCCGTCGGCTCCTACCACAGCACCCGAGTGGATGATGCAGCGGTTTCCCACCTTGCAGCCATGATAGACTTTGGCACCTGCATATAGCACTGTGCCTTCACCTATCTCACAGTTGTCACCCACATAGACCTGAGGATATATCTTTACTCCCTTGCCGAGAGTGACATTTTTTCCGATATATGCGAAAGCCCCGATATAGGCTTGCTCCGGCACGGTTGTTCCTTCACCCACATGACTCGGCTCCTCAACCCCTTCGGGATGTGCGCCCATGGTTTTCGATGCCATCTCAAGCAGGCCGGTCATGGCGGCGTATGGATCTGGCACTCTTATGAGGGTCGGCTTTACAGGATGTTCCGCTTCAAAGCTGTCGGCAACCAATACGACCGAAGCCTCCGTATCATAGATATGGGGTGTATACTTGGGATTTGCCAGAAAAGAGATCGAGCCGGGATGTCCCTCCTCGATTTTTGACAATGTGGACACCAACACCGAGGGGTCTCCCTCAACGCGTCCACCTATCATCTGAGCGATTTGCTCGGCAGAGAACTGCATAGCTATTCCAATTACATAATTTTATCATGCAAATATGAGCATTATTTTCCTTTTTTCAAAAACAAACTCCATTTACACCCTTAAAAACTGTTATGCGACCTTTTTTCCCGAGAGATTATTCACGAGCGACATTACCTCCGTTTTTTTGAGTATCTTTGCAAGCCATTGCTATTCAACACAGCAATGTATAACCGTCATCGTATGAAAAATTTAGTTCTGTGCTTTATTTTTGCCGCCACACTTGCCGCGTGCAATGCGCGTGAGCCGCGGCAACTCGTCATACTTCACACCAACGACACTCATTCACAGATCGATCCGCTCGACAATGGCGATGGAGGTCTTTTGCGCCGCAAGGCGGTAATCGACAGTGTCCGGGCCACAGGAGCCGATGTGCTCCTAATCGATGCTGGCGATGTTGTGCAGGGCACCATGTACTTCACCCTCTACAAAGGGGAGGTGGAGTATTCCTCTCTTGATATGCTTGGCTACGATATAGCCGTACTTGGCAACCATGACTTTGACAACAAGGTCGACCGCCTTGCAGAGAATCTGAGTAATTCCAAAGTCACATGGCTATCTGCCAACTATGACTTTTCAGGCGCACCGGGTCTTGACTCTGTGTTCACCCCGTCGATGATAAAAGAATATGGTGGTAAGAGGATCGGAATTTTCGGCATTAACCTGAACCCCAAAGGCATGATTGCCGAGGGAAACTATGACGGGATAACTTATCGCGACGGACTGGCTGTTGCCGATTCCGTCGCACATGACCTGAAAGAGAATCAGGGAGCCGACTATGTGATTGCGGTTACCCATATCGGCTACGACGGCGCGGTCCAGCCCAACGATGTTAACCTTGCGGCAGCCTCAAAAGATATCGACATAATCATCGGCGGCCACAGCCACACCCTGCTCGATCCCGACCGCATCACCGACCGCTTTAACTGGCGGCACGTCAACGCCATTGGTGACACTATAGCCGTTGTTCAGGCTGGATCTAAGGGAGCCTATGTAGGCAAAACCGTCCTCGACCTTGATAACGGCAACGTCGATTACTCGCTCATTAAAGTCGATAGTCGCCTTGACGACCGCATCGACAAAGACCTTGCTGAGAAATTGCTTCCCTACCGTCATGCCGTAGACTCTGTCATGGGGCGTAAGGTTGCGGTTGCGGCGAGAGCTCTCGACAAGAACGAGGATGGCGGACTCACCAACTTCCTTGCCGACTTTGTCGCAGCTACTGGTCAGCGGCTGTCAGGCAAACCCGTCGACCTCGGACTCATCAATTCCGGCGGCGTGCGTCGCGCGCTCCCTGCCGGCGATGTCACTCAGGGCATGATCATCGATATGCTGCCGTTCGACAACCGCATCGTTGTTCTTGACATTGCTGGCAGTGACCTGCTTGCTGCATTCGATGTGCTGGCGCGCCGCAACGGTTCCGATGGTGTCAGTTCATCGGTTAAGATGACATTTAACCCGACCGATCACACCCCCGTGGCAGTCACTATCAACGGACGCCCTATCTCACCCGACCGCCGGTATCGGCTCGCCACAATCGACTACCTTGCCAATGGCGGAGACTACATGACCTCGCTGCCTGCCGCAACTGTCGAAGCCCGCAGCAGCGCCGTCCTCTACGATGAGCTGCTTAATTATCTCGCCGACACATATTCCGACATCCCTATCGACGCCACACCGGTGCGTCGCATGACCCCTGCTAACTGACAAGGCCTATATGCAACCGACACAACGCATTCCTCTGGCACGGGGACTTTTCGCCTTGTCGCCGATAATAGTGTTTCTCACACTTTACCTTGCCGTCTCGCTCATTCTCGACGACTTCTACAAGATGCCGATAGCCGTGGCATTGCTCGCCTCCTCGATATGGGCTATCGCCACTTTCAGGCATCACACATTGCAGGAGCGCATCGAGACTTTCTCACGCGAAGCCGGCACCGGCAACATCCTTTACATGATTTGGATCTTCATTCTTGCCGGAGCTTTTGCAAACCTCGCCGACAAAATAGGAGCGATTGAGGCTACGGTGGCAGTCACTATGAACTGGATGCCGCCGAGCCTTGTCATTCCCGGTATTTTCATCGCCGCCTGTTTCATTTCCACCTCTATCGGCACATCGGTCGGCACCGTAGTTGCCCTCACGCCGCTTGCCGTAGATTTTGCCCAGAGTGTAGGAGGGGAAGTTCCCTTTTTTGTCGCAGTAGTTCTGGGGGGCGCATTTTTTGGCGATAATCTCTCTTTCATCTCCGACACAACCATCGCTGCGACCCGAACGCAGAAATGCCGGATGAACGAGAAATTCAAAGCCAACTTTGCGATCGTGTTTCCCGCCGCCATCGTCACACTCGCCATCTACATGCTTGGCGACTTCCATGTTGCCGCTCAGGTAGAGCCACGCGATGTCAACCTCTGGCTCATTCTCCCCTACCTGATTATCATAGCTCTTGCCGTTGCAGGTGTCAACGTCACCGTCACACTTCTTTGTGGCATACTCAGTGCGATCGTCATTGCCATAACCTCTGCCGGCTTCAGCATCATTCCCCTACTCTCCTTCATGGGCGACGGCATTGATTCAATGGGCAATCTTATCATTATCACCCTGCTCGCAGGCGGTATGCTCGGAGTTATCAAAGCCACCGGCGGCATTGCGTTTCTGCTCCAGTCCATCAGTGCGTTTTTCCGTGGATCACGCGGTGCACAGGCATCCATTGCCATGCTCGTCGGCACTGTCAATCTCTGCACCGCCAACAACACTCTTGCCATACTCACCGTCGGGTCACTCTCCCGTGAGATCTCCGAGCGTTACGGCATTGCGCCACGCAAAAGTGCCAGTTTGCTCGACACTGCATCATGTATCGTCCAGTGCCTCATCCCTTATGGGGCGCAGACACTTCTCGCCACAGGGCTTGCAGGCATTTCTCCCGCCGCACCGTGGCCCTATCTCTACTATCCGTGGATACTGCTCGTAACTATGTCAATATCCATCATTATAAAACGCAAGAAAGCATAAATCACTTCAATAGCCATGCCTCAGCACCAACCTACGATCGACCAGTTTGACCGCGCCATTGAGCGTTGCCGTTCTCTCTTTGTAATGAAGCTGCAAGACTACGGAGCAGCGTGGAGACTCATGCGACCCACATCGCTCACCGATCAGATCCTCATCAAAGCCAAACGCATACGCACCCTCGAGACCAAAGGACACGCCATGGTCGACGAAGGAATACTGCCTGAGTTCATCGGCATTGTCAACTACGGCATCATAGCGCAGATTCAGCTTAAGCTCGGAGTGTCCGACCACAAGGACATTTCCCCCGAAGAAGCTACAGCCCTCTACGACTCCTACATGGACACAACCCGCAGCCTCATGATACGCAAGAATCACGACTACGACGAGGCGTGGCGCGACATGCGCGTTTCAAGCTACACCGACTTGATTCTCATGAAAGTCATGCGCACAAAGGAAATTGAGGACAACCTCGGTGCCACAACCGTTTCCGAGGGCATCGACGCCAACTACATGGACATGGTCAATTACTCGATCTTCGGCATAATCAAGCTCACCGAGTGATGAATATAAAATCTTTGACTTCTCATCCCCGCTTCATCAGTGCATCCGTCTGGGTTGCCCGTATAGTTGTGGGAAGTTGTTTCATTTTTTCAGGCTTTGCAAAAGCCGATGATCCGTGGGGCACGGTTTTCAAAATCGAGCAATATCTCTCGGCATGGAGCATTTCCGAGCCTCGCTCGCTTGTCGTAGCGGCAGCGTTTGCACTCGCCGTAGTGGAATTTATGCTTGGCGTTGCCCTCCTTCTCGGCATCTACCGCCGCATAGCGCCTAAGGGCGTAGCTCTGATGATGCTGGTGTTTCTCCCGCTCACAGCCTATATCGCGCTTACATCCCCCGTCGATGACTGCGGCTGCTTCGGCGACGCATGGGTTCTTTCAAACACTGCCACATTTTTCAAGAATGTCCTGCTTGCAATTCTCACCGTCCCCCTTCTGTTGTGGAATAAACGCGTAATCTCCCTCTTCACTCCCGGACTGCAATGGATCGTCACTACCTTCTCCGTGGCATATATCGTCATAATTGCCATGATAGGCTATCACATTCAGCCTTTGGTCGATTTCCGCTCTTTCCCCATCGGGACGGTTCTCAATGATCCCGACGACGACAGCACCGATAGTTCCGTCGTCTTCATCTATAGCAAGGACGGCCGGCAGCAGGAGTTTGATGCCTCCAATCTTCCCGCAAAGGATAGTGGATGGGAATTTGTCGACCGCAAGGAGGTCTCAGCAAAATCCTCCCCATTTATCATTGAGAACGAGGATGGCGACGATATTACCGAAGACCTTGTTGGCGACCACGACACCGACTGGCTCCTGCTCGTTATTCCGGAGCCTCAGAGAGCCGACCTCGCATCAACCATGCAGATAAACCGGCTCTGGCGCATGACCACGGCGATAGATTCTGTCGCCATGATAGCTTTGGTCGGCGACTCCGACAGTGATGATATCGCACGCTGGCAAGACTTGTCTATGGCCGAATACCCCATCTACACCACTGAGTCAACCACTCTCAAGGATCTCGCCCGAGGCAACATTTCAGCCGTCTACGTTCGTGATGGCAAGGTCAGTGCAAAGATTTCAATGGCCGCGTTATCTTCCGCCGATATTTCCGCAATCGACAACGACAATAACAACATCCTCCAGACTCTCACATTCAACGGTTTCCGTTTCCTTTCATGGCTTACGGTCATGTATGCCGGAGTCCTCTTTATTGTCTTTCTCGCCGCACTTCCCCGCCGCATTTACCTCTTCCGCAAACTCCGGAAATCATAATCTTTACTATATGACAAAAGTAGGGGCCGACTCCCAAGAGCCGGCCCTTACGCCCATGCGGG
>CAYSKE010000023.1:0-18230 GCA_964431465.1 uncultured Muribaculaceae bacterium
GAAGTCCGCTCAGGAAATGTTGAAATAACAGAAAAAGAGATTCTAACCGATAAGAATTTTGAATTATGAGAAATGCAAATATCTCTTTACAGGAACTTTTTGACGAGATCCCACGTGAGAAGCGGGAAGAAACCCGACTCTCCTTTGCTATATCCAATAGGCTTGATACTCTTATGAGGGAAAGAGGATTAAACAAAAAACAGTTTGCTGAGGCATTGGGCAAACGCCCCAATGAAATCACCCGATGGCTAAGTGGAGAGCACAACTTCACAATCGCTACTATCGCCATGCTGTCTACTTTTTTCGGACAGCCTATAATATCGGTGCAATAAACCGAACTTAAGTAAGTAATCCCCCAAGGAGTCTCGTTAAAAGATCGACCTCGGGGGATATGATTTTTAAGAAAACAGTTTTATTAGGTTTCCAGATACCTAATAGTTGGCATAAATATAAAATAAGGCAATCTATTACGGCACCCAGTAGTAGGGCGGTTTCTGCCGGTGGATGTTCACCCAGTCGGCGAGTTGCGCGGCATCCTCGACGCCGTCGGCAATCACTGCTTCGTAATATTCCACGCCGTGATAATCACACGTTTCCGAGGTTTCAAACTTCAGCCGCAGGATCGTGTCGCGCTGCTTTTCGGTCATGACGTCGCAAATCCGCCGTGCCATACGCTCGAAATAGCCGTCGTAGCGCGAACCGGCCTCGATGTGGATTATATCAAATTGCCATGTTTCGCCATCGGCGGCCTTGTAGAGCACGTGCCACGCTATGCACCGCTCGTCGGTGTGCAGCCCGTTTATGCACTTTATCTCGGTCACGCGTTGGTCGCGCGCCACCTTTGCCATTACCGCAAAACTGAATTCGGTTGTTACCCCCGGGCTGTAGACGTGCAGATCTATGTCGCGGTGAGCCGCAAGCAATCCCATCTCCAGCGACCCGATCAGGTTCACCCTCAACCCGGCATCCTCGAGGATACCTACAATCCCCAACTCGGCAAGCACCTCACGAGCCCGGGCCTGCATCGCGGCGGCTCGGCTTCTGACATCGTTAATGTCCATAATCTTCTTTTTTCGCGTTAAACAAATTTGTAAAGATAGCACAAATTATTCCGAATCGCTACATGCCCGACCTTAACACAATCTAACTACAATTAAGATAATTAAGGTTGTCATGCAGGTTTGGGCGACACTTATTTTGGTAAATTTGGGACTCCTAACAATCTATAATGACGCGCAGTATTCTCACACTTCTCTTATTTGCTCTTTCCTTCGGAGTAGCCGAGGGGCAGACAAGGAGTGCTGTGGTTGCCGATTCCGTCACACACTTGCCGCTGCCTAACGCCTCTATTTTTGACAGGCACAATAAATCAATCGGTGTTACCGACCTCAATGGCCGACTACCCTTTATTTCTCCCGAACGTTATCCGATTACAATAAGATACATAGGCTTCAGGGAGACGACGGTTGCAGCAGCTGATGTCGATACAGTTTATATTCAGGAAGCGTTCACCGAGCTTCCCGAAGTATTGGTCGAGGAAAAGACAAACAAGGTTCTTCACATGCTCGCTTATGTGCGCGAATACTCGACACTTACCACCTACACCGACACGGTATTTCTTTTCCGCGAGAAGATGGTGGATTATATGTTACCTACCGACAGGAAAGTAAAATTTGAGGGGTGGCGCACACCGAGAATTTTGACTTGCCGCTCTTACTACAAGTTTACCAACAGCAACGGCCTTGACAGTGTCGGCAACAAAAGCAATCACCACTTTTCATGGTCCGACTGGGTTGGTACAGCTCCTGTAATAAAGTTACCGACGACTTTAAGAGACACTGAAACCGGCACTGACACTGTGAAAGGGCGATACAGCCCTACTGAAATATGGACAAGAAATGGCGACCGGATAAATGTGAGCGTTGACATCCTGGCCGACACAACAAGCCGGAAATGGGTGCCGAATCTTTCAGGATTCTTCAAAAGCAACCTCGATTTTGACTTATTCAAAATGGCATTCAACTATCGCAACGTCGTTGAGGATTCAATTTCTCCTATGGATTTGAGTGGATATTCTTTCTGCATAGAGTCGCGTGGCAGAGGGCATGATATGTTCCGTTTCAATAGAAGCAGCGAGCCATTCTTTGTCAGCACTTCGGCCGAAGTGTATTTTCTTGACAAAGAGTATATCACCGCCAAAGAGGCACGCCAATGGGAAAAACGGCAATTTGGCACCGACGAGATAGGCATATTTGAGCCCACCGACGCTCCTGAATTATCCACAGAGATAAAGGAGCTTATGGCACGAGTAGATAATATTGACGAAGATCTTGTCAGGCTTTCACTTAGTCCCGATCGCAATCTCGTGAGTCATAACATGGATAAGCGCAATTTCAAGATTGGACATAGGGCACTGTCGCTTATAAAGCAGATGACAGGGATTACCGCCTATAAGACCAACCGCAAATTCAAGACCAATCAGATTTTCAATAAGAAGTGGGCGGAATTCGAGCGTAAGGAAAAGGGAAAAAAGGATTAGCCCGAAGCTGTCGTGATAAGCTCACGTGCCAAAGCCGATGGTTTCAATTTATTTGTGTATCTTTGCCGACGGATATCCAAACACAACATCCCATTTTTTGCAGGACATGTTAAAAAAAATCATCACACTTGCTGTTGCTGCTCTGACCGGCGTGTCAGCATCACTCGCATGGGACTACACTCCCACTGAAGAGAACCTTAAAGCACGCGAGCAATTTCGCGACCATGGATTCGGCATTTTCCTCCACTGGGGCATCTACTCCATGCTCGGGCAGGGAGAGTGGGCCATGGAGACACTCAAGCTCCCTTACGCCGAATACAAAAACCTCGCTTCGGGATTCTGCCCGTCGGAGTTCAACGCCGACGAGTGGGTCAAGGCATTCAAGGATGCAGGAGCGGGCTACATCACCATCACCACGCGACACCACGACGGATTCTCGATGTTCGACACCGAGGCTTCCGACTACAATATTGTCGACGCCACCCCCTTTAAGCGCGACATTATCAAAGAGCTTGCCGAAGCGTGCGAGCGTCACGGCCTGAAACTGCATTTCTACTACTCTCAGGTCGACTGGGGGCGCGACGACTACACTCCCCTCGGTGGAAGTGGCCATAATGCCGGACGCAAACTCGACGGAAACTGGGACGACTACATGAAGTTCATGGACACGCAGCTCACCGAGCTCCTCACCAACTATGGGCCGATAGGTGCTATATGGTACGATGGCGTGTGGGACAAAAAAGGGAAGGACAACGACGAGACTGCCAAGATCTGGAACCTTCAGCACCAGTATGAGCTCATCCACTCGCTTCAGCCCGCATGTCTGGTAGGCTCCAACCACCATCTCACCCCCTATCCCGGCGAGGACATGCAGCTCTTTGAGCGCGACAAGCCCGGTGAGAACTTCGCCGGATACTCGGGTCAGGAGGTCAGCGCCCTCCCGCTCGAGACATGCCAGACCATGAACGGCACATGGGGCTATCATCCCACCGACCGCGCGTGGAAGTCGCCCGAGACACTCATCCGTCTCCTTGTTGAAACTGCCGGAAAGGATGCCAACCTCCTACTCAACATCGGCCCGCGCCCCAACGGCACACTCCCGACTGAATCGGTCAACACCCTCAAGGCTATGGGTGAATGGATGAAGACCTACGGCACCACCGTCAAAGGGGTGCGCTCGACCGCCGTGGGAGCACACGAGTGGGGCGTGACCACTCACCGCGACAACACCATGTATGTCCACCTGCTCAACGACATCGAGGGACCGGTGTTTATCCCCTATACCGGCAACAAGCTCAAAGGTGCCACGATGTTTGTGGGAGGTGAGAAAGTGCCTTTCACCCAGTCGGCCGACGGCATCATACTCAAGCCCGGCAAGAAAGACCCCGGTGTGATCGACATGGTTGTCGAACTCACATTTCAGAACAATATTTAACCGAACCAGTAGACACTTATTTATTGATCCGACATGGAAGCAGAAGAAAAAGAGAAGCTTAAAAAGCTGCGTCTCACAATCATCCTCGGCATGGCACTTGCCCTTGCCGTTGTGGCGATCGTAGTGCTGGTGACTATGAACACAAGCAAGATGCGTCAGCTTGAAATCGAGAACGAGCAGCTTCAGCTTTCCAACGACCAGCTTGCACTCTCCAACGAGTATGAGACCCTCAACCATGAGTTCGCGCAGTACGAAGGTCAGTCGATGCTCTTGCAAAACGACTCACTTGTAGAGAAATACACTGCCGCACGAGCCAAGGTCGAGAAACTCCTTCAGGAACTCAACAACGAGAAGACCAAAAACGCCAAGCGCATCAAGCAGCTCGAAAACGAGATCTCGACCCTCAAGGGCATCCTGCGTCACTATGTGGCTCAGATCGACTCTCTCGGAAAAGAGAATGCCGCTCTGCGCGACGAAAACGCACAGATAAAGAACCGCAACCAGCAGCTGAGCGCACGCGTGGCCACCGAGTCAAAGAGAAACGAGCAGCTCACCGAGCGTATGGTGCTTGCCGAGAAGCTCAACGTGACCGGTCTTAATCTCGTCGGACTCAAGAAAAACGGTAAGCCTGAGAAAAACGTCACCAAGGCCCGTCAGCTCATGGTCACCTTCACCATCCCGCAGAACAACTCCACACCCGTTGGTGAAAAGACAATCTATCTGCGCATCACAAGCCCTGAGGGGACACTCCTCGGCAATGCCGGTACATTCACCTTTGAAGGCGCCTCGCTCCCCTGCACGGCAAAGAAAAACATCGAGTATGCCGGTCAGGAAATCGGTGGAGTCACAATTTACTGGGATGTGAACACTGCCCTCAACCCCGGCGACTACATGGTAGAGCTGTTTGCCGACAATTATCGCCTCGCCTCGCGCTCCTTCACCATGAAGAAATAATCCCACTACACCCTATAGCAGTTCGGGCGGTGAAACGTGAAAGTCTCACCGCCCGATATTTTTTCTGACTTACTGCCTGTGTAGGCTGTAGCTATACCTTATTATTTGCTTTTTCTCTGTTAAGCAGAAAGCCGCACGTACAACTCCGCGCGTGAATATATCAATGATGCAAGGAATTGAAAAACTCCTCACGCAGTTGCGGGTTCTCGGCAAACTCTCCGAGATAATCAACCGTGGTAGTGGCCGACTGCTGTTTCTCCACTCCACGCATTTTCATGCAAAGATGCTCCCCTGTGCAAGCCACGATGACACCTTTAGCCGAAAGGGTCTCATAGACTTCGCGACACACCTGAGCAGTCAGTCGCTCCTGCACTTGCAGGCGGCGGGCGTAGGCATCCACGATGCGGGCAAGTTTGCTCAGACCTATCATGTTGCCATCAGGAATATACCCGATCGACACGCGCCCGAAAAACGGCAGGATATGATGCTCGCAGAACGAATAAAATTCAATATCCTTCACCACAATCATGCGCGAGCCTGCATATTCAAATATCGCCTCACGCATTATATCCGACGGATTCTGCCGATACCCTTTCGTGGCATACCACATCGCTTTAGCGGCACGCATCGGGGTCTTCTTCAGTCCCTCACGGTCGGGATCCTCCCCTATCAGGCGCAGGATCGCTTCATAATGCCCGGCAAGCTCGGCTATGGTCTTCTCTTCGGTCATCGGTTTATACGGTCTCTCACTACCCGAACCTCGCGGGCATAGGAGGGAAACATTTTTTTGATCATGTCGGCGGCATTCTCTGCCTCGATAGCAGTGGTAAAATCTCCCACTTTCAGGCGCCAGTAGGGCGACTGATACACTACGTAGGTGCGGAACTGGGGCATACGCTCCGATATGGCCTGAGCCTTATTGCGTGCCTCGCTCTTTGCCGACCGTGCGTTATTGTCGCTGAACACCTGAACACGGTATCCGGCAACTTTGGTCGTGCCGGATACCGCATCGGTGCTTTCAGTTTCCGATGACGATTCCGCGGTAGTCGGTGTGCCAGGATCACCCATATTCAGCGCCTGACGCTCACCGCCTGCCACACCTCCCTGCAGACGCTTCAGCATCCCCTCGGGTTGAATGACAGTGATGATGCCTGAGGCTTGAATATGATCTATGATGGTCGCCGTCGAGTCCGGTTCAATCCCCTGAGCCGTGAAAGGCATGAGCGAGAGGGCCATTCCCGCGAGAAGCGTTGCTGTTGACCGGCGTTTCATCGTCATCTGTTTGATTGTTGTTTTGTTGAATTTTATGGGATACGTCCCGCTATCAGAATGCGGTAACGATGCCCATGAACGACTCAGCCTCGAGAGCGGCGCCACCGATCAGGCCACCGTCAACGTCGGGCTTGGCGAAAAGAGCCTTGGCATTGCTCGGCTTGCAGCTTCCGCCGTAGAGGATCGAGGTGTTGTCGGCAACTTCCTTACCGTACTTGTCGGCGATCACGCCACGGATGAAAGCGTGCATCTCCTGAGCCTGGTCGTCGGTTGCGGTTTTGCCGGTACCGATAGCCCATACAGGCTCGTAAGCAAGAATCAGCTTGGAGAAATCCTCAGCGCTAAGGTCAAAGAGAGCCTCCTCGATCTGAGTCTTCACCACGTCAAGATAGGTGCCGTTTTCGCGCTGCTCGAGAACCTCACCGATGCAGAAGATCGGAGTCAGGTTGCTTGCAAGAGAGAGATTAACTTTCTCCTTGAGAGTCTCTGAAGTCTCACCGTAGTACTGGCGACGCTCCGAGTGTCCAAGTATCACATACGTTGCACCGGTCGATGCCACCATCGGAGCCGAAACCTCACCGGTGTATGCACCCTTCACGTGATCGGCGCAGTTCTCTGCACCGAGACCGAGCTTAGCGGGATCGATAACTGCGTTAACCGATGCCAGATGGGTAAACGGAACACAGATAACGACATCACACTTTGCGTCTACATGCTTCAGTGCTTCATTCACATCCTTGGCAAGTCCTACACCCTCCTCAAGAGTGGTGTTCATCTTCCAGTTGCCTGCAACAACGTTTTTTCTCATTGGTCTATGCTGTTAATAAAGTTTAATGCAAAAGTAATAATTCATTCACATGAAAAGATGCCCGCGTGGAATAATATTTGTTAATTTACCTTTTCCGGGGGCACTTTTTGTGGCTGCGGTCACTCAGAATTCATAACCGGCTTCCTCGACCATTTCACGATCCTCGTCGATCTTGCTCCCGATGGTAGTGAGCAGGTCGCCTACGACCCCGCCGTTCATGCCGATAGCCATGCATTTGAGCTGAGTTTCACGCGACAGACGAGCGCGTCCGCCGGCAAACCTGATCTGCGTGCGTGGATGCAGGAAGCGGAACACCGCTATCGTCGCAAGTATCTCATCGTCACTGATCGGCGCAGCATCGGCAAGCGGTGTGCCGGGGATGGGCGACAGGATATTGATAGGGATACTGCACGGCTTGGCACGGCGAAGGGTCACACCGAACTCCACACGCTGCTCAGCCGTCTCCCCCATCCCGATAATTCCGCCGCTGCACACCTCGAAACCGATCTCATGCGCTGCCTCGATCGTGCGGAGCTTATCCTCGATCGTGTGGGTCGTGCACAACGTGGCGAAGTGCGACGGGGCAGTCTCAAGATTACAATGATAACGACGCGCGCCACTATCCCATAGCTTTTTAAGCTCCTCGCGGTTAAGCAGTCCGAGTGAAGCACATGTAAAGATACCTGTTTCGCGCTTTACATCGTGGAGTATGCCGCAGATTTCCTCAAGAGCTTTGCCGCTCACGGCTTTACCGCTGGCCACAAGAGAAAAGCGCTTTACGCCTTTCGCCTTATTGTAGCGGGCCGATTCCATGCACTCCTCTTTGCTCATAAGCTCATAGGTGTTGCAGCCGGTCTGGTAGTGAGCCGACTGTGCACACCATTTGCAGTTTTCAGAGCATTTACCCGACCGCACGTTGACGATCGAGCAGGAGTCAAACTCTTTCGGACAGAATCTGCGAGTAATCTCTGCCGATGCCTCAAAGAGCGCGTTAAGATCTCCTGTGTTAATGAGGCTCAGGGCTTCATCATAGGTAATCTCGCCTCCGGCAAGTACCTTCTCCTTGAGTTGTTTGATTTTGTCCATTGTTTTTATGATATGATCATTTGATCGATTGGTCTTTAAGTTTCATCGGTGTTTCGACAGCACAAAAAGTGTCACTGCCGAGAGCACGACCACGACACCGGCCATATTCATCACTGTCAGTGACTCCCCTAACACCCAGCAGCCGATCATCAGCGCAGTCACCGGCTCGAGAGCCTCGAGTATCGATGTCGGCACAGGACCTATATCCTGAATAGCCACTGTCATGGTGAGGATAGAGACAACGGTTGGAAACACTGCAAGCCCCACCACGTTGTAGATCGCATAGGCGGTCACAGGAAGCGGCACAAGCTCCCTGAAGAAGTCCATGAACACCGCAAACACCATGATGCCCACCACGATAGAGTAGAATGTAAGCGGCACGATCTCCATCTTGTTGAGACACGTGCGGTTGATTATTATCATGTAGACTGCGTAGGTCAGCGACGAGCCGACGACACACAGGATTCCTACCGGGTTCTGGATTGTGCTGTCGGCTTTAATCGACAACATGCCGATACCGACCATCGCCACAGCTATGCACACGATACCCGACAGCGGGATGCGCTCATGAAAAAACAACGCCATTATTGCCGCCACAAAAAACGGTGTCACATAGAGGATTGTGGAGGCGATTCCCACATCCATAAACTTGTAGCTGTAGAAAAGAAACAGCGATGACACAGCAAACAAAATGCCGGCAAACAGCAATGGCAACAGCTCCTTACGCTGAAGCCTGAATGATTTTCCCGACACAAGCATCACAGCCGCAAGCACAGTCGCCGCAAGCGTGTAGCGGTAGAAAAGCACCGAGCTTACATCCAGTCCGAGACCATAAAGCGGAATACCGAACAGTGGATTAAGCCCGTAGGTACACGAGGCAATCGCGGCTAAGATATAGCCGCGACCTACCCGTTTTTTCCTCATCGTGCCGAGAGCGTTCATTTACCCCGATGCCTCTTGCTTGTATGTTCCTTCTTGCGTCCTGAAGATTTGCTGCCCTGACGGGGCTTCTTGCCTGAATGCAAAGCCTGTGCGACCGACACGTTTCTCCCCATATCATCCTCGTCGGGACGCCTCTGGCGATCATCAATCAGAGCGAAATCAAGCTGCTTGCGCTCCAGATTGGCGCGTGCCACTTTCACCTTCACCTTGTCGCCGAGCTGATAGCGGTTGTTCTTGCGCCGTCCGATCAGACAATAGTTTTTCTCGTCGAAGTCATAGTAGTCATCCGTCAGGTCTCTTATCGGCACAAGTCCTTCACACTTGTTTTCATCGAGCTCCACATAGAGTCCCCACTCGGTCACACCAGAGATCACACCCTCATACACCTCTCCCAGATGGTCATTGAGATATTCCACCTGCTTGTACTTGATCGAGGCACGCTCGGCATTGGCAGCAAGCTGCTCCATGTCCGACGAGTGCTTGCACTGATCCTCCAGTTTGCTGACGTTCACGCTTCTTCCACCGTCGAGATAACGCTCGAGAAGTCGGTGCACCATCATGTCGGGGTAGCGTCGGATAGGCGATGTGAAATGTGTGTAGTAGTCAAATCCAAGGCCGTAGTGACCGATGTTGTCGGTAGTGTATTTTGCCTTAGCCATGCACTTTAGCGCGAGGGTAGAGAGCAAGTTTTCCTCACCTTTACCCTTCACGTCGCGCAGAAGGCGATTTAGCGAGTTGTTCACCTCTTTGGATGAGCCCTGCGACTTCACGCGATAGCCGAATGTGCGCGACAGGCGTGACAGATCCTCGAGCTTCACCGGGTCTGGCATATCGTGAACCCGATACACAAAAGCTTTTGATTTCTTGCGCTTCCCCTCCTTACCTTTTCCGATAAATTCAGCCACGGTCTGATTGGCGAGAAGCATAAACGCCTCGATCAGCTTGTTGGCATCCTTCGACTCTTTGAAGTAAACACCTGTCGGGTGTCCGGTTTCATCGATATCAAATCTTACCTCGGTGCGGTCAAAGTCCACCGACCCGTTTTCATAACGCTTCTTGCGGAGAATCTTTGCAAGGCGGTCAAGCGTGAGCACCTCTTCCTTGAAGTCGCCCTCACCGGTCTCGATTATATCCTGAGCCTCCTCATAGGTGAAACGTCGGTCGCTCTTTATCACCGTGCGGGCGATTTTTGAGTCCACGACCTTTCCGGCCGGAGTCATCTCGAAAATGCAGGAGAACGTGAGTTTCTCTTCATTGGGGCGCAATGAGCATATTCCGTTGCTCAGATGCTCAGGAAGCATCGGCACAACGCGGTCGACAAGATAAACCGAAGTCGCTCTTTTCTCCGCCTCACGATCAAGTAGCGAATCAGGCTTCACATAGTGTGTCACATCGGCGATATGCACGCCGATCTCATAGTTGCCGTTTTTCAGTTTCCTGATCGACAGGGCATCGTCAAAGTCCTTGGCGTCCTTCGGGTCAATCGTGAATGTGGTGACGTCGCGCATATCTATGCGCTTTGCAACCTCCTCGTCAGTAATGCCTGCACCGATTTTCTGCGCTGCCTTATCCACATTCTCAGGATAGCGGTATGGCAGCCCGAACTCAGCTAAAATAGCATGAATCTCAGCGTTGTTCTCACCTGCCTTACCAAGAATGTCAATAACCTCACCTTTAGGGTTCTTAGAGTCATCGGGCCACTCGGTGATACGCACCACGGCCTTGTCGCCCGTCACGCCACCCTTCAGCTTGTTTTTAGGGATAAATATATCTGTAGCAAGGAATTTAGAGTCAGTAAGCAGGTATCCGAAATGTTTGTCGACCTTGAGTTTGCCGATAAACGTCTGCTCCTGCTTCTCGAGAATCTCTATCACCTCAGCTTCGGCTTCAAGTCCCGGAGTGCGGGCCGCAACGCTGATTTTTACCTTGTCGCCGTTGAAAGCGTGCATGGAATTGCGCTCCGCAACCATGATCTGCTCACCGTCGTCATCGGTTATCACACTATTTTTTCCGTTTGAACGGCGCACAAACGTTCCAGTCGTCACATTTGACCGCTTGAGCGACTTATAGCGCCCCGGAGTAACCTCCACGATCTCCCCTTCATAAGCTAAATTCTCCAGTATCACAGCTATATCACCTATGCTGATAGGTGAGTTCGCCCCTATACCCTGTGCAACATTTTTATAATTGAATATCGCATTAGCTTGCTGAGCAATGAATTCCTTTACCTGAGCGGTGAGCCGCTCAAAATTCTTCTTTGTAAGCCTTTTTGCCATTATTTTCTTAAATACTTAAAACGTTCTTACTTTTAATAAATAACATCGAACACGGCATAAACGTTCGCTCTTGCACATTCCCCCGTCAGTTTAACGTAGGCGGGCGTCCTCCATTATGCAGAAGACGCCCGGCTATAATGACTTACAGTCTGATCAAGCGTCGATATTGGCGTAATTGGCGTTAGCCTCAATAAACTCACGGCGTGGAGCAACATCCTCACCCATAAGCATTGAGAAGATTCTGTCGGCTTCGGCCGCATCGCTTATATTTACCTGTTTCAGCAGACGCTTTGCGGGCGACATGGTTGTGTCACGCAGCTCCTCGGCACTCATCTCACCGAGACCTTTGTATCGCTGCACTTTCACGCCATCGCCATATTTGGCTATGAACTGCTGCACCTGTCCGTCGGTCCAGCAATATTCCTCGTTTTTGCCACGCTTGCACTTGTAGAGCGGCGGAGTGGCAAGATAGAGATAACCCTGCTCGATCACCGGACGCATTCTGCGGAAGAAGAAAGTCATGAGCAACGTAGCGATGTGGCTGCCGTCCACATCGGCATCGGTCATGATGATGATCTTGTGGTAGGCAAGTTTCGTGAGGTTGGCTTCCTTGGGATCTTCGGGTGTACCGATCGTCACTCGCATGGCGCGGAACAGGTTGGTGATCTCTTCATTGTCGAAGATCTTATGATCCATCGCCTTTTCCACGTTCAGGATCTTACCGCGCAACGGGAGAATAGCCTGAAACTGGCGGTCACGTCCCTGCTTGGCCGTTCCACCTGCCGAGTCACCCTCGACAATGAAAAGCTCGCAGTCCTCAGCCGTGCGCGATGAGCAGTCGGCAAGTTTACCAGGCAGACCTCCGCCACCGAGCGGCGACTTACGCTGCACTTTAGCGCGTGCGTTGTAAGCGGCATGGCGAGCCTGTGCCGCAAGAATCACCTTATCGACAATAGTGCGGGCCTGCTTGGGGTGCTCCTCAAGATAGGTCTTCAGCGCATCGCTCACCGCAGTCTGTACTGCACCGATAACCTCTGAGTTACCGAGTTTGGTTTTGGTCTGTCCCTCAAACTGCGGCTCCATCACCTTCACCGAAATGACGGCAGTGAGACCTTCACGGAAGTCATCGCTGGCAATCTCCACCTTTGCCTTTTCAAGCAAGCGGTTATCCTCGGCATATTTCTTCAATGTCGAGGTGAGGCCGCGGCGGAAGCCGGTGAGGTGCGTGCCACCCTCTATCGTGTTGATATTGTTGACAAAAGAATATATATTCTCGTTGTAGGTGTTGTTGTAAGTAAGCGCAACCTCTACCGGAATACCCTGACGCTCAGTGTTGAGATGGATCACATCGTCGATGAGCGACTCCTTGTTACTGTCGATATACTCCACAAACTCACTGAGACCACGCGACGAGTAGAACACTTCCGAGATGAAGTTGCCTTCAGCGTCGGTGTGGCGCTTGTCGGTCAGCGTCAGCGTGATACCCGCATTAAGATATGCAAGGTCGCGCAGACGGTTGGCAAGTGTGCCGTAATCATATTCGGTCACGGTAAAGATCGATCCGTCGGGCTTGAATGTGATCGAAGTACCCGTGTCAGATACTTCACCGATTGTCATCAGGCCAGTCGTAGGCTTACCGCAGCTGTACTCCTGCACATAAGCCTTGCCGCCACGATGCACCTCGGCGCGGAGATAAGTCGAAAGAGCGTTGACACACGACACGCCCACGCCATGGAGACCGCCGGAAACCTTATAGGAGCCCTTGTCAAACTTACCGCCGGCATGAAGGATTGTAAGCACGACCTCCAGACCGCTCTTGTGCTCCTTCTCATGCATGTCCACGGGAATACCGCGGCCATTGTCGACTACCGTGATTGAATTGTCTTCATTTATAGTAACATCAATATGGGTTGCAAAGCCTGCGAGAGCCTCGTCGATCGAGTTGTCAACAACCTCATACACAAGATGATGCAATCCCTTGGCACTGATGTCTCCGATATACATGGCCGGACGCTTTCTCACAGCCTCCAACCCTTCCAGTACCTGAATGTTACTGGCGCTATATTCTTCTTTTTCTACCATAAATCTTTGTGTTGCTCTTTCAATCCGTATCCTTTGCCTCATGTGGCAATTCATCGAAAAAGCTTCACAAATTTAATAAAAAATATCCAATTCCGCAGCATCATTCAAGCTATTTTAACGCTGCTCGGCAATCGCCGTAATTCTATTTGGAATTCAACTCTTTAAGTTTGTGTTCCATCTTCAATATCTCATCTCTGAGACGGGCAGCCTCGATGAATTCCATTTTCTTGGCAGCCTCGACCATTTCAAGCCGCATACGCTCGATCGACCGCTCCAGCTCAGGCGCACTCATATAGGGAATGATCGGATCGGCAGCAATATCCACCTCCAGCGAGCGTTCGCGCTCATAAGGCGACATCTGAGGCCGCTGCGAGTGATCTTTCCTGTGCCCCGGCTGCTTCGTTTCCTTGCCGTCATCTTTCCCATCTACACCGATGATCGGCACGCGCGACTTGACGATTGCACGCGGTGTGATGCCATGCTCCTCGTTGTATTTCAGCTGCAAGGAGCGGCGTCGCTCCGTCTCATCGATCGTAAGCTGCATCGACTCGGTAATCTTGTCGGCATACATTATCACCGTGCCGTTGAGATTTCGCGCGGCACGACCCACGATCTGAGTCAGCGATCTATGAGAGCGCAGGAATCCCTCTTTGTCGGCATCGAGAATAGCCACAAGGGACACTTCCGGCAAGTCAAGTCCCTCCCTGAGCAGATTGACTCCGATAAGCACGTCGTAGTTGCCGGCTCGAAGGTCATCGAGGATGCGTATGCGGTCAAGCGTGTCGACATCACTGTGGATATAGGCCGTGCGCATCTCAAGTTTGAGCATGTAATCGTTAAGTTCCTCGGCCATGCGCTTGGTGAGAGTTGTGACGAGCACACGCTCGTTGCGCTCCACACGCAACTGTATCTCCTCAATCAGATCATCTACCTGATTTATCGACGGACGCACTTCAATCACCGGATCAAGCAAACCGGTCGGACGGATAATCTGCTCGACCACCACTCCCTCACTCTTTTCAAGCTCGTAATCGGCAGGAGTTGCGCTCACATACAGCACCTGAGGCGTAAGACGCTCAAATTCCTCAAATTTAAGCGGGCGGTTATCGAGAGCGGCAGGAAGACGGAAACCATATTCCACAAGATTCATCTTGCGCGACAGGTCGCCGCCATACATCGCCCGGATCTGCGGAACTGTGACGTGACTCTCGTCAATTATAGTCAAGAAATCATCGGGAAAATAGTCGAGCAGACAGAACGGACGCATTCCCGGCTGACGACCGTCGAAATAGCGGCTGTAGTTCTCAATGCCCGAGCAATAGCCTATCTCCTTGATCATCTCCATGTCGTAGCTCACACGCTCATAGAGACGTCGCCCCTCGAGCTCTTTTCCCTCCTGATTGAAAAGATCCACCTGATCCTCGAGATCGGTCTGAATCTGAGCGAGTGCCGATCCCACGCGTTCCTTTGTGGTCACAAAAATATTCGCAGGAAAGATCTTGAATGTATCATGTGATCCAAGAGTGGTTCCGTCCACGCTATGCACTGTCGATATCGACTCTATCTCATCGCCCCAGAAAACGACCCTGACAGTCATTTCCTCATAGGCAAGCCTAATGTCAACCGTGTCACCTTTCACCCTGAACGTGCCGCGTGCCCCCTCAACCTCATCGCGTGAATAAAGCGACTCGGCAAGTTGCCTGAGAAACTCATTTCTCGTCATCTTGTCGCCCACCGAAATCTGCACCACATTGGCATTGAAATCCTCAGGATTTCCCATGCCATAAATGCACGACACCGATGACACGACCACCACATCGCGACGCCCCGACAGGAGTGCCGACGTTGTAGCGAGCCTGAGTTTATCAATCTCATCATTGATCATCAGATCCTTCTCGATGTACTTGTCCACCGAGGGGATGTATGCCTCAGGCTGATAATAATCGTAATACGACACAAAATACTGCACGGAGTTTTCAGGGAAAAAGGTTTTGAATTCCCCGTAGAGCTGTGCAGCCAATGTTTTGTTATGGCTAAGGATCAAGGTAGGCTTGTTCACCTCCTTGATCACATTAGCCATTGTAAACGTTTTACCGGATCCGGTCACACCAAGCAGCGTCTGGGCAGGCACACCAAGTCTTATCCCTCTTGCTATCTGCTCGATAGCCTGAGGCTGATCCCCAGTGGGACTGTATGCCGACGAGAGCTTGAAATCCAAATCCGACCTTATGTTCTGTGTTTCTACTTATTCTGCGGTAGCCTCACTGTCGGCAGCTTCAGCAGCCTCGGCAGCCTGATCCTCGACGATCTCATCATCCTTGAATTTCTCCACACCGGCAGCGATCAGGCAGTTATACCACGTAAAAAGTTTCTTGATATCGGAGTTCTTCACGCGATCCTCGTCAAAGTCAGGAAGTGCCTTTGCGAGCTCCTCGCGGAGAGCACCGTTGCTCTCAAGAGCCTTGATATCGACGGGAGCTCCGTTCTCCACTTCCTTCAGCTTCTCAAGCACATCGGCGAGAGGAGCTTCACCACCGTCAGAGGTGTAGATAGCGATATCACCGAGCGACATTACTTTCTCGTGATTGAATGCAGGGAAACGCTTGCCGTCGGAAAGCGACTCAACAATGAGACTGTTTTTTCCGTGGTTGACAAGGCGATAGAGTCCGGGGCGGCCCGAAATAGCTAAAATTCTTTTAAGCATGACGTGGATAGTCGTTTAATTTCATTTACTGAACACTTAGCCGTAGTTACCCGGCACATGTTTTTATCTGTCGTTTTTTATTTGACTTGCAAATTTAAACAATATCAGCAAATCCACCCCTTGCTTTATCTCTTTTTTCTTAATTTTGCAACATGGAAAAGACTAACGACAACAAAGTGAAATCAGTGAAGAGCATAAGCGGCTTTGCAAAAAAATACCCGGTTATCTGGAACCTCATTCTCATCTTCATCACAGCCATTATCTTGATATGGATAGCATTGGCTCTGCTCGGAGTGTGGACTCTCCACGGCCGCGAAGATGTGGTGCCCGACGTCAGAGGGCTGAACTACAATCAGGCAGAGAGCGTCCTGACCAAAGAAGGAATGAACGCAGAGATAACCGACTCGATATTTGAGTCGACAATCGCCCCCGGCACAGTCGTGGATCAGAATCCCAAGAGCAACTCCAAAGTGAAACCGGGGCGCACGGTCTATCTCACCATCGTAGCATTCTCGCCCAAACTCGTTGTCGTTCCTGAGTTTGTCAACGTTTCGATGCGTCAGGGCATTTCTATTTTCGAGGGGCTCGGACTGAGCAAAGTCGAAGTTGTGAAAGTTCCGTCGGAATACAAGGATCTTGTGCTTGGCGCGCGCTACAACGGGCTTCCGCTCCAAAGTGGCATGAGAATACCCACCACCGCCACTGTGATTATCGAGGTTGGCGAGGGGTATGAAGAAGAGGGTGAGGACACTGAGACTGCCGCCGATGACATCTGAAGATTTCAACATCCCCGCCGATGACAATGCGGCGCTCCCGGTAGTCGACGACGATATTCTGGCTGATGAGGAGGAGAACGCCTCCGGCATGTATGAGCATTTCCGCTTTGAAGCCGACAAAGGCCAGACTCTCCTGCGCGTCGATAAGTTTCTTGTCGAGCGCATGCCAAAAGCATCGTCACGCAACCGCATCCAGCAGGCTGCCGAAGCCGGGTGTATTCTCGTCAATGGCCGGCCCGTAAAAAGCAACTATCGGGTAAAGCCTTTCGACATCGTTTCCATAGTCATGGATCGCCCACGCTATGAAAACGAGATCATTGCCGAAGACATCCCGCTCGACATTGTTTATGAGGACGATACGGTGCTTGTCGTCAATAAGCCGGCCGGCATGGTCGTTCATCCGGGTCACGGCAACTATACAGGCACGCTTGTCAATGCTCTCGCGTGGCATTTCCGTGATACCCCTGA
Organism: uncultured Muribaculaceae bacterium; assembly: GCA_964431465.1. Lineage (GTDB taxonomy): Bacteria > Bacteroidota > Bacteroidia > Bacteroidales > Muribaculaceae > JAFLTL01. Next base: position 17,343 of record CAYSKE010000023.1, read on the forward strand.
CTATGATGTGAATGACCCGCGTCTGGGGCTCGTGCATCGCATCGACAAAGACACTTCGGGGCTTCTTGTCATTGCCAAGACTCCCGATGCAAAAACCGATCTCGGACGCCAGTTCTTCAACAAGACGACCCGCCGCGAGTACACAGCCCTCTGCTGGGGCACGCCTCAGCCGCTTCAGGGGACAGTCATCGGCAACGTAGGCCGCGACGTGCGCGACCGGCTGAAGATGGCCGTATATCCCGAAGGGAGTGAGCAAGGCAAACACGCCGTCACGCACTACAACGTCGAGGAGCAGCTTGCCTACGTATCGGTGATCACCTGCCGCCTTGAGACCGGCCGTACACACCAGATACGTGTTCACATGAGCCACATCGGTCATCCGCTGTTTGCCGATGCCCGTTATGGTGGCGACAAGATATTGCGCGGCCTCGACACCGCACGTTACCGTCAGTTTGTGGGTAATTGCATGGCACTTTGCCCTCGACAGGCATTGCACGCCCGCACACTGGGTTTCCGTCATCCTAAGACCGGACAGGAGATGGACTTTTCAGCCCCACTACCTGCCGACATGACTGCTCTAATTGAGAAGTGGCGCACATGCCCTTTCTAAGCTCCTGCAACCATGACAACTAACGACAAGAAGATCTTACAGCGTGTCATCGCAATTTCATTTGTGGTAATGTATCTCCTGCCGGCTGCCGTGGCAAAATTCTCATCGGAATGCGCCGGAATGGCTCTGTGCATGTTGCTGTTTTTCATTGTAAATCCTGCATATTCAATGATTGTCGGCATAATCTCAGGACGCAGATTTCAGCAACGCTGGTATTTTCCACTTATATCCGCTATCCTCTTTCTTGCCGGTGTGTGGACATTCTTTGACCACACCGA
>CAYSKE010000024.1:0-17648 GCA_964431465.1 uncultured Muribaculaceae bacterium
CGGGCTGATGCCGACATGCCGTTGACGGCTGACTCGCCGGGGGCTGATGCGGAAGGGATCACCACTCCGCCGGGACACATGCAGAAGGAGTAGACAGCGCGGTCGCCGACGCGGGTGAGCATGGAATACTCGGCGGCGGGGAGATAGCGTCCACGTCCGGCGGGTGAATGGTACATGATGCTGTCGATGAGCTGCTGAGGATGCTCCAGACGGACGCCCACGGCCAGACCCTTGGGCTCCATGGGGATTCCCTGAGCGTGGAGGGTGCGGTAGACGTCGCGCGCGGAGTGGCCTGTGGCGAGTATCACGGGACCTTCCCAACAGCGGCCGTTGCGGTCGATGACGCCTGTGACACGACGGTCGCCCGAGGGGTCGGCGGTGATGTCGAGCCGCTCCATGGCTGTGGCGAAGTGGACCTCTCCGCCATGGGCAATGATGGTCTCGCGGATGGAGCGGATGACGCCGGGGAGACGGTCGGAACCGATGTGGGGATGAGCCTCGACGAGAATGTCGCGCGAGGCACCGTTGGCGACAAGTATCTTGAGTATCTCCTCGACAGAGCCGCGCTTCTTGCTGCGCGTGTAGAGCTTGCCATCGGAAAACGCGCCGGCTCCTCCCTCGCCGAAGCAGTAGTTGGAGTCGGGGTCGACGCGCCCCTCGCGGGCTATGGCTGCCATGTCGGCGCGACGGCTGTCGACGTCCTTGCCTCGCTCAAGCACAATGGGGCGCACGCCTCGGGCTATGAGCTCAAGGGCTGCGAAGAGTCCGGAGGGCCCGGCGCCGACCACTATGGCCTGCGGAGCCGAGGCGTCGAGCATGGGAAGCGGGGGTAGGGCGCAGTCGTCGACGGGGGTGATCTCGTCGAGGTGCACTCTGACGGCGAGATTGACCATGACGCGACGCTGGCGCGCGTCGATGGAGCGGCGCAGGATGTCGACCTGCTTTATGCAGTTTATGTCGACTCCCAGCTGCGTGGAGATGACGGCGTTGAGGCGCAGAGGCTCGTAGGCCGTGTCGGGGGGCAGACGGAGTGATGTGAGTTCTCGGAGCATCCTTGGGAGATTTGAGGTGTGGGGATGTGGTGGCGGTCAGCTGCCGGCGGCGGGGTGGCTTGCGCTATACTTGCGGGAGAGGCGCTTCATCATGACAAGGATGGTGACGAGCGCAAGCGCGAACGCCAGAAAGTCGCTGCAACCGACACTCGCCCAGACGCCTGTGACACCGTAGTGGCGCGGCAGCACGGCAAGGAGGGGGAGAAGGAAGAGGAGCTGACGGGTGAGGGAGAGGAAGATCGACAGGGCGGGCTTGCCGATTGACTGGAAGAAGTTGGTGATGATGATCTGCACACCCACCAGAGGGAAGCAGATGAAGAAGAGCCGGAAGCCGTCGCGCGCGATGGAAATGAGCGTCTCGTCGGTGGTGAACATGCCCGAGAGCTTGTCGGGGAGGAGCTCGGTGAGCACCCATCCGACGAGTGTGATGCAGAATCCGGCGAGAATGCCGAGCTTGAGGGTAGTCTTGACGCGGCTCCACTTCATTGCGCCGAAGTTGTAGCCGAGGATGGGCTGCATGCCTTGTGTGATGCCGAAAACAAGCATGACGAAGAACATGGCCACACGGTTGAGTATGCCGTAGGCTCCGACGGCCATGTTGCCGTCGAGCGAGTCGCCGCTGGCACTGAGGAGGGCTTTGTTGAGGAAGACCACCACGAAGCATGAGGTGACGTTCATCAGGAAGGGGGAGAGGCCGATGCCGTACATGCGCTTGACGATGCTCCACGAAAACCACTTGTTGTCGCGGCGGAAGTGGACAAAACTTTTTTTGGAGAGGAAGTGGGAGAGCACCCAGATGAAGCCGCAGAACTGGCCACCGACTGTGGCGAGGGCTGCTCCCTGCATGCCCATGTCGAGCTTGAAAATGAAGATCGGGGCGAGAATGACGTTGATGACGACCGAAATGAGAGCCGAGATCATGGCCTTGGTGGGGTAGCCGGTGGAGCGCATGAGGTTGTTCATGCCGATGAAGACATAGGAGAGCGGTGTGGCGTAGAGCACCACTTCCATGAACTCACGGGCGAGTGGGAGCGTCTCGGGGGTGGCACCGAAGAGCTCCAGAATCTCGTCGAGGAAAAACATGGTGATTCCGCCGAAAATGACCGAGTGGATGAGGCACATGGTCATGACGTTGTTGATGACGTCGGTGGCGCGCTTCACATTCTGCTGGCCGAGGAAAATCGAGGAGATGGTGGCTCCGCCGACCGACACGAGTGTGGCGAAGGCGATAACGAGGTTCATCAGCGGGAGGTTGACAGCGAGCGCGGTGAGCGCGAGCGGCCCCACGCCGCGTCCGATGAAAATGCTGTCGATGATATTGTAGACCGATGTCGCTACCATGGCAATGATAGCGGGGACGGAGTATTGTACCAGCAGTTTGCCTATCGGCAGTGTGCCGAGTGTGGCGGGATTGCTGTTTCGTTTCAACGCCATGCTTCTATGATCGATTCTTAGGGACTCAGATGACTTCCATGCCTCCGGCGAGACGCTGGCGCACGACTTCGTAGATCATCACTCCAGCCGCCACCGAGACGTTGAGCGACTGGATGTAGCCGAACTGAGGTATGGCCACGGGCATGTCGCACTGCCTGAGGATTTCGGGTGATATGCCTGTGTCCTCCGATCCCATGACGATCGCTACGGGGCCGCGGTAGTCGCCTTCGGTGTAGCGGACGTCGGATTTCTCGGATGCTGCGACGATGGTGTAGCCGCACTCCTTGAGGAACCTGACCGCTCCGGCGAGGTTGCGCTCGCGGCACACGGGGAGGGTCATGAGCGCTCCGGCCGAGGTCTTGACGGCGTCGGCTCCGACACTCACGCTGCCGCGCTCGGGGATGACGATCGCGTTGACTCCGGCGCACTCGCATGTGCGGGCAATAGCTCCGAAGTTGCGGACGTCGGTAATGCCGTCGAGCACCACGATGAAGGGGGTGATGCCTTCCTCGTAGAGCTCGGGTACGATGTGGTTCAGGCTATGATAGGCGACGGCTGAAAGAAAGGCCACGACGCCCTGATGATTCTTGCGCGTGATGCGGTTGATGCGCTCCTCGGGCACGCGCTGCGTCACGATCTTGCGGGCGCGCAGCACTGCGAGCAACTCTGACGCGAGAGGGCCTGAAAGGTCTTTGCGCACGAGCACTTTGTCGATCTCACGGCCGGCCTCTACGGCCTCCATGACGGCTCTTATGCCGAAAATATAGTTTGACTGATCCATCGTTATTTCTGAAGCAATGCGCGCGCGTTGGCAAGCGCGGCTTCGTTGACCGTGGCTCCGCTGAGCATCACGGCTATCTCGCGCTCGCGTCCGGCAGGGTCGAGGCGCTTCATGCGGGTGTGGGTGGAGTGGTCGTCGTCCTCTTTATAGACTTTGAAATGCGACTGCCCCTTTGCGGCAACCTGCGGGAGGTGGGTGATGGCCACTACCTGCATGCTGCGGGAGATGTCGAGCATCATCAGCCCCATGCGGTCGGCTATCTCGCCGCTCACGCCGGTGTCGATCTCATCGAAGATGATGGTGGGGAGCTCCATGCGCGATGCGATGATGCTCTTGACCGACAGCATCAGGCGCGATATTTCGCCTCCCGAGGCGGTTGCGCTCACCGTCATCGGTTCCTGATTTTTGTTGAATGCCACACGCATCTCCACGTTGTCGATGCCGGTGGGGGTGAGGTCGCTGGTGTGGGTGAGGAGCATGTCGACCCGCAGATTTTTCATGCCGAGGGGCTGGGCGGTCTCGCGCAGGAGGGTCGCAAATGACTCGCACTCTTTTTTGCGCACCTCGGAGATGGCGCGGGCGAGGCGCAATGCCTCTTTGCGGGCACTGCGGGCGGCTTCCTCAAGCTCTTTGAGGCGGAAGTCGCTGTTGTCGAGGGTGTCGAGGGTGGCACGGAGGTTTTCGGCCACGTCGAGAAGCTGCTTCACGGTGTCGACGCGGTGATGCCGCTCGAGCTCGTAGATGGCAGCGAGCCGCTCCTCCACGGCCTCGAGGCGGCGGGGATCGGGGTTGAGGTTGTCGTCGAGACTCTCCACGGTCTCCCTTATGTCCTCAACCTCAAGGCGGCATGACTCGAGCCGCTCGGAGAGTTCCTCGGTCTCGCTGAGAAATCCGGTGAGGCTGTCGGCTTCGTCGTAGGCGCGGCGTAGTGTCTCGCAGGCACCGGTGGCCTCGTTGCCGAGCGCGTCGGCTATGGCGGCGAGGCCGGCTTTGAGTTGCGAAATGTTGTCGAGCGTGTCGCGCTCGCGCTCAAGCTCCTCCTGCTCGCCGTCGGTGAGGCGGAGGGTGTCGATCTGCTGAAGCTGGGCGCGCATCTCCTCCTCGTCGTCGCGCCCCTTGGCGGTGAGACGCTTCGCTACGGCGTAGGCTTTGAGGGCGGTGCGGTATTTCTCGTAGGCCGCCTGATATTGCTGAAGCGCCGGGGCGTTTGCGGCCATGGCGTCGACGATCTGAAGCTGAAACTCGGGTGTGGCAAGCAGCAGGTTCTGGTGCTGCGAATGTATGTCGACAAGCTGTCGGGACGCCTCGCCGAGTACGCTCAGATTCACGGGGGTGTCGTTGATAAACGCGCGGCTGCGTCCGGTGGGTGAGACCTCGCGGCGGAGGATGATGCGGTTGTCGTCGTTCCACTCCAGCCCGTTGGCTTTGCACCACTCTTTGAGATTGTCGTGACCCTTGACGCACATCACTGCCTCGATGGTGGATTTTCGCGACGGATCGGTCACCACGCGGGTGTCGGCACGTCCGCCGAGCAGCATCGAGAGTGCGCCGAGCATGATGGACTTACCTGCGCCCGTCTCGCCGGTGATGATGTTGAGACCGTCGGAAAACTCGATCTCGACCTTGTCGATCAGAGCATAGTTGGATATGTGGAGCGACTCGATCATTTGTCGGAAAGCTGAATTTGTCGCAATGTGAGCACCGGGTTGCCGTGGGTGTCGAGCATCGTCACGGTGGGGTCGGATGCATTGGATGGGGCACTCACGGTCTCGACTGACTCGAGTGCCACGAGCACGGGTGTCTCCCATGCCGCATCGGGGCATAAAGCCTGCGTGACGGCGATCTGCTGGAACTGTATCACTCCCGCTTTATCGGGGTCGATGAAGATAAAGCCGTTGAGCAGGTTGCATCCGGTGTTGCCGTGAATGCGTCGCTCGGGCAGGTCGATGACGAGCTTGAGGTCGGGCGAATCCACGTTGTGTCCGTCGATCTTGATCACCTGCCACGAGCCGGTGAGAAATTCCATGGCGGGCTTGGCAAACGTCATGAGCACCTTACCTTTGGCATTGCAAAGCTCAAGGATGCTCTCGGCTTCATCTTTAAGGATATGGCATTGGCGCGTTTCATTGAGGGCGGTGACGAAAGCCTGCGCGTACTTGGCATCCTGACAGAGGCGCATTGTCGACAGCAGGCCCTCAAACCGCAGCGAATCGCCGCCGTTGGCTATGTAGTCGCCGTTGATGGTGTTGCACCCGTCGTTGCCGTAGAAACGCCCGGTCTCCTCCTCGAAAATCAGATATGGACGCTCGCCGTCGTCGCCGTCGGTGTCGGCCGAAAGGGTGTAGCCGCTCACGCTGCGCAGATGCCATGTGCCGGTAGTGAAATCAGGCTTGGCCAGACCGGTGTTGCTCGACGAAGCCGGTGCGGGCTTGGACGGAGCGGGGGTGGCTGCCGGCTGTCCTTTCTTTTTCTTGTTTTTCTTTTGCTGCTCGCGTGCGCGCTTCTGAGCCTCTTTCTTCTCTTTGGCGGCTTTCTTCTCGGCAGCCTTGCGCTCGCGCTCTTCGGCTTTCTTCTGCTCCTGCTCGAGCTTCTCGGCACTATCGGTCTTAGCCTGTGCTGTCACGCCGTCGCTACTGGCACTGACCGATGCTTTTCCCGGAAGCTTGGTGGAAATCGACTCCATGACGCTACACGATCCTGCGGCTGAAATCAGGAGGGCGGCAGCGGCTATATTGACTATGATTTTGCGGAATTTCATCTCTCGTTATATTTTGACCTTCAAAATTACGATAAATAAATAGATATATCAATTACTTATTTTCATCATGCACCGAGAGTGGCGACAGGGACTACAAGCACGCCATCCTTGCGTCGGTAGGCGAACGCTCCTGTAGCGGTAAGAACCATAAGGAACGACGGCTTTTTCATGCGGTCAAAATCGATTTTCGATGCGAGACGCGTCAGGCTGGCTGCACCTTCCTCAATCAGATTTTCGCCTCCGAGTTTTATTTCTATCAGGCCGTAGCTACCATTGGGGAGATGTACCACTGCGTCACATTCAAGTCCGTTCTTGTCACGGTAGTGGTAAACCTGTCCGCCTAAAGGTTGGCTGTAGACTCTCAGGTCGCGTGCACACATGGTCTCAAAAAGAAGTCCGAAGGCTTTTAGGTCGTTCATCAGGTCACCGGGCCCGATGCCCATTGCTGCGGTGGCAATCGAGGGGTCTACGAAATAAAGTGTATCGGCAGAACGTATTGCAGTCTTTGACTTCAGGTTGGGGTTCCATGCCGGCATATCCTCGATGACAAACATTGACCTCAGCACATCGAGGTAATTTCGCACGGTTTTATCCTCCATGACATTGGGATCACCGCCATTCATATCCTCCACAATCTGGCGCACCGACGTCTGTGTGCCCTGAAAGCGCGCATAGGATCGCATCAGGCGCTTTGCCCTCTCCACGCTTCGATCCACTCCGTCGACCTGACGTATGTCTACGTTGACAACTGCGTCGTAGTAATCTTTGGCAGGGTTGAGAGCCACATCGGCGGGAAGATCGGTGGCTACCGGCCATCCTCCCCTGCATATAAGGTAAGCTATTTTTTGCAGGTCGGTGTCCGACTCGCATGCTACCGGCATATCCGGGCGGTCGAATAAGGCTGAAAGGCTGACGGCTCCCGTGGAGTCCTGTGATTCATACAACGACATCGGACGCATGCGAAGCCATGAAAAACGACCTGTGCCGGAGTGGGCTATCTTGTCGCGGTCGGCAGGTTTGGCAGAACCAGTCAGTATGAACTGCCCCATTCCGGCACGGTGATCCACCGTGTATCTTATTGCATCCCATATCGTGGGTGTCAGTTGCCACTCGTCGATCAGGCGTGGGGTTTCGCCATCCAATATCATTTCGGGATTGTCCTCGGCAAATATCGCATATTGTGACCGTCGGCGTGGATCGTCCATAAAGATCGCGCTATTGCAATGATGCTCGGCGGTGGTGGATTTCCCACACCACTTAGCACCTTCTATGACGATTGCTCCTATGCTTCTGAGGCGTTTGCCAAGCTCGGAGTCGACTATGCGCGGACGATATTCGCTTTTCATAACTGCTTGATTTTTGCAGGCAAATATACAACAAATTTTGTTATTACCAAATTTGGCCGGTTTTCATTACCCAATTTGGCTGGTTTTCATTACCCAATTTGGCTGGTTTTCATTACCAAATTTGGCGGTTTTTGACGGTTCAAATTTTTTAACCATGTTATACAAATTTACAGGATGTGGCCGTGCATTTATGTTTTTAAGTTAAAAAATATACATCGCTTAAACCTCGGCGACGATTGCGCGTCAAAAAGACAAAGGGTGGGAAAAACGATACGCTGCTCTCAAAACAACAATACAATACATTAATAATTCACGCATTATGAAAAAGCTCATTCTCCTCTCTCTCTCAGTTGCGGTGGCTCTCGGCATTTCGATGAACGCAGCCGTCAAGGACCACGCCGACAATAACGGTCAGGTTGTAAAGACCGAACATCGCCAGATGAAGAAGGTTACGGCACCCGATCCGTTTGCGGGTATTGATCTCAGCGACATGCAGAAGGCGCGTCTGCATGAGGTGTTTGGGGGAGTGAAAGCCTCGCAGCCCGACCGCGAGCAGGCTCAAAAACTTATGGCACAGATCAAGAAGGTGCTTACGGCCGACCAATATGTCAAATATCTTGAAAATATAGCCGAAGGTGCAACATCGCGTGTGCTCTTCTCACGCCGCTGAATGAAATATTATGTCTAACAAAAATATGAAACAGAAAAAAGGTTTCTAATAGCAATAATTGGTTGAATGTGATGGGCTATGCCGTGATGGTATAGCCTATTTCTTTTTCGGTGTAGCTAAGGTTGTTAATGCTTGTAAAAGGTTGGTTACTATTGATTTAATGCGGACGCACCATGGTGCGTCCCTACAACGTAGTGGTTATCAGTCAATAAAATAAACCGAATGGTTGCGGGTAAGGAAAATTGTGTTAAAAAGCGTGAAGCATGTAACGTGGAGGAGACTTGCAACGTCAAAAGGATGTAAACGCAAAACAACGATACACAACATAGCAAACATTATCAACTCTCCATTCATGAAAAAAATAATTATGAAAAAGCTCGTTCTCCTCTCCCTTTCTGCTGTAGCCGCCCTCGCCGTTTCGATGAATGCTGCCGTTGCTGACAGCAATTCGACTCCGGCTTTGCATTTCCCGGATGTGACACAGGCCGCTGAGATAAAAGCTGTGGGTGTCTACGACCCGTTTGACGGAATAACACTGTCGAAGGAACAAAAGGAAAAGCTCGACCTGATCATCACGGCTGTGAAAAACACACGCGTCGAGGGTGTCAGTGACCGGAAAGATCTGAACCGTAAGACGATGTATCAGATCAAGAAGGTGCTTACCGCCGAGCAGTATGTGAAGTTCCTCGAGAACATTGCCGACGCGCAGATGTCGCTCACCCTCTCGTGAGTCTTTTTTCGCAAAACGAAATTTCTATTAGGTAAAAATGGTTGAATATGATAGGCTGTGCCGACGACGGCATGGCCTATCTCATAATAGTAAAAGGAAGGATGATAGGTGGTGGATATGCAATCTGAACACTCTGATAGGTCAGTCTTCAGCCGTAGTGGAGAGCATGATCAGAGGACTCTAATTCAGAATAGAATCTGTATATTTGCCATGGAAGTTCCGGCCGGAGGCCGGATACCACCGTTAACCGCGGGTGCTTGCACCCGTGGACTGAGCAAGGCTAATCCAAAATATTGTCCCCGGCGGGGACATACATCAATCACCATGAGCAAGACACGTTCCATTCATCACATCGTATTTGCCACTAAACGGAGGGAATCTACTATCCCTGAAATATATAAAAGGGAATTATATAACTATATCATGGGGATTCTCACAAACAAGAAATGCCACTTGCTGAGAATGAATGGGCGTCCGGATCACATTCATATCCTCGTTGATATTCATCCGACTGTTGCGCTCGCCGATCTGGTAAAGACTGTAAAACAATCAAGCGGAAACTGGTTGAGAAATCATCCCCATTTCTCGATGTTTGATAAATGGGCGGAAGGATATTATGCCGTTTCGGTCGGTGTCGATGGCATAGAAGCATGTCGTAATTATATAGTTAATCAGGAAATACATCATCAGGATAAAACCATGATAAAGGAGATGGAGGAGATAGCGAAAGCGTATGGGCTCGCGTGGCATCCCGATGATTGGTTTTAGGTGTTCGTCCCCGCCGGGGACGGGTAGCAAGGGGGATGATGGCCGGCTCTCCACGGGCGTAAACGCCCGCGGTTAACGGTAGTGTCCGGCCTCCGGCCGGGTAAGTTGTCAGGGAACGTGTCTATATACTTTTTTGTACCAAATGTTTTGTATAATTTTTAGTTTATCCTACACAGAACAAACTAAAGCGATATAATTAAATAACAAGGGAATTATGCTTAGATCACTTATTTAGGATTAAATTATACGTATATACTACGTTTCGTTTTTACTTTTAAGTTCCTCTCTATCCGGCGGCATATTGACTCATGACGAAAAACCGTATAAATCAATACGACATTAAACACCGTGAGTTCTGCAACAAAATAAAACCACGGTTGCCCGGCAAGCAGACATACTATAAGAAAAATTGACCGCCAGTTAAATGTCATGAAATTTTCGAGCTTACACAAAGGCAGACTCCATTTTCTGAAAGTTTCCCGATACTTTTCAGGAATGGTTCCATCAGGAAAACGACTCTTAAAAGCGTCTAAAACACGCTGCATAGCAGGTGATACACGCTCTTGACATTTTGTATAACCCATGTAGAGCAACGCCATCAGTTTACTAAAAAAATTATTTTTCCATGACAAAGCCCCATACCGACGACTCACCTCCTCCGACGTGTCAAGTTCACTTCCTCCCCATCCCTTCAGCAACAAAAGATGAAATTGGCGGTAATTGTCAGCCACGGCAGCCTGTAAGCTATGGCATATACCTGCGGCTATCGCAATAATCCATATCAACTGACGGTGTGATTCAAAAAATGGCACCGTACCATTGGTGCGGAGGCATATAGCAATATAAATCGCTATAAACCACAAATCACCTGCCACACCATCAAGAATCCTACCAAGTTGTGAATATTGTTTTGTCAGTCGTGCCAGTTGGCCGTCAGCACTATCATAAGAATTTGCCCATATAAGTAAAATAATTCCGATGATGTTTAATCCGATATTGGCAGGATACATGAAGACTCCTGCTGCAACCCCTATAAAAATAGATGCGATAGTCACGGCATTGGGCGTTATATTCAGTTTTCTGAAAAGGCAAGCCCACATATATCCAATCGGACGATAGAAATAAAGATCTATATGTTCCTCCGTGTCACTCGATTTCAGCGATGATTTATATTCATCTCTAAGTTGTCTTATTCTGGAGCTTTTCATTTTTTTCCGTTATTAGGTTACTTACTTATACTTATACGCGACCTCAGCATTAACTGTGACACAACATATATGGAGAACAGAACACCTGTCTCCAGCCTCATATAGTACTGCATATCAAAATACGACAAAATCCCCGCAGCAAAAATCACTACCGAAGGTAGGCACATCTCGATGAGGGCTTCCGGTTTCGGTAATAGTATATACCCCGACAACCTGTTGTGTTTGACAACATAAAATTGGATATCCACATTGATAATAAAAGAAATGAATAAAATTGTCGCACACCAATACCAGTTATTTGACAGACACCAGCAAACAATGGACGACTTCATAAGAAGTTCACCATAGAAATAAATACTGCCGTTGTATCTGTAGCGAAACTTATGCGTAAAGGCCATAAAAACACTTGCAGCAACAAGTGTCAAATATTCATATCCTTCTATAAAACAACTGCATACAATCAGTGCTGAAGATGTCACAGCACAAAGAAACCGATAATTTAGGTAACGCATCCGATTAGTTAAAGGCAGTTTAACCCTCAAATACTGGCCTATATTAATTAAAAAAAGAAAGGTGTGAGGATTTATCGTCTTACCCAATCATCCGGCTCTCGCATTGCCGATTCCACAGATAAGACAACAGCCCCACACCGATATAGCTATATAAACTGTCGGCATACGACAGTGCATACGCTACCGGTGTAGGCGCTATTGCTAACCTCATCTTTGTGAAATTTCAAATTTGCGAGATTTGATGATTGAAGAAGAAGTTTCAATAACACCTTTGAGAAGAATAATCTCCTCAATTTACTATGTCTGGCAAAAGGGTACCTCCGCACACCTATTCACCTGAGGACAAAATTAGCTTATTTTTCCTAAATATTAAAAGATGCAATGCACATAGATCTATGAAACTTTTAATATAAGGGGTGATTCTTTTCAGTGGCTTACGGAATTTATCTTAACTTTGCGGAATGATGGTGTGATTCCCCGAAATGCAAAATAAAAAGAGACATTCGGCCAAATTGCTGACGCTACTGCTGATGCTGCTATTCGCTGGCTACTACAGCGGGTCGACTCTTTTTATACATACCCATATCATAAATAGCGGGGCAATAACCCACTCCCACCCCTATCTGCCTGACAAGGATCACTCGCACTCGACCAATGAGTATGAGGTGCTGTCGCTGCTTTGCGATTTTGTTGCGGAGGAGGTTGATTTTCCTGATGTCCCCCAAGAGGATGAGGTGCTGCTGTGTGTGCTCGCAGTCAGTCCTGTATGCGAAACTCCTGTTGCGCCGCGGATTGAGGTGGCTTCGCGCGCACCGCCCGCCCGTTTCATCTGACAGCTTTTTTTAAGAACTCTCTCTCCGGTAAGTTCTTTTTATTAATCAGGGTGTCGTGTGCGGTGTCGTGCATGATGCCACATGCTGATTCATGTCAATGAAACAAGTAATCTTCCTGTGGGTTGCCACTCTGTGCGGAGCGGCGGCAATCCTATCGTCGTGCTCCACCAAGAGCGGCGAAAACTCAACTTCCGACTTCTCAATCTCAGGCGACACGATCACCGTCGCGCCCAATTCATCGATACTCGACCGCATTCAGACGGCCGACGTGACTCTTTCGGGCTACCGCGCCCGCTTCTCGGCTCCGGGGCAGATAAAGGCAATCCCGGCTCAATATGCCGAAGTGGGTGTGCCGTTTTCGGGGCGCATAGTGAAATCTTTTGTAAGACCGGGGCAGAAGGTGGCTGCCGGGCAGGCGTTGTTCCAGATCAGTTCGGGCGACTATCTCGAGATATGCCGTGCGGCATTTGAGGCTGCTACCGAGAGCGATCAGGCTGAGCGGGCTCTCTCGCGTGCCACGCGGCTCCATGAGGCGCACATGATTTCGGCGCGTGAGCTTGAGGAAGCCCAAGCCGACCGCGATGTGAAGAAGCGTGCGGCTGAGAATGCTGCGGCAACGCTCGGTGTGTTTGGCGGCGACATGGCTTCGGTCACTCCCGGGCAGCCTCTGACGGTGAAGTCGCCTATCGCCGGGACGGTGACTGCCAATGATCTTGTCAACGGCCAGTATGTGAAGGACGATGCGGAGCCCTCGGTTATCGTGGCCGATCTCAGCAAGGTGTGGGTCGTGGCAAGTGTCAAGGAGAGCGATTTCGGCAAGCTCCGTGGGATCGAGACGGTGGATGTGGGCATCGAGTCGCGCCCCGACACCGTGATTGCCGGAAGCATCTATCATATAGGTGAAATACTTGACCCGGAATCGCGCACGGTGCAGCTTATTGTTGAGTGTGACAACACCGACGGCATGCTTAAACCCAACATGTTCGGCACCGTGAATTTCACCGATGCCGAGACAGAGGCGATGCTCATCAACACTGCCGCGGTGCGCCGCGTCGATGACCGCACTTATGTGGTGAAGTCGCTCGGCGACAATAGGTTTGTGAATGCCTATGTGGGTATAGGGGAGTCGGTGGGTGACTCCACCGTAGTCACCTCGGGGCTGACGCCGGGTGAGACGATCGTGGACAAGGGGGCATTTTTCTTCCCCGAGAAGTAGTCGCGCGCCATGAAAAGAGTTATTACTCACGCGATACACAGGCGGGGCCTGATGTTCGCGGTCTTTGTGATACTTGGCGTGGTGGGATGGTTCTGCTGGCGGTCGCTTTCGATCGACGCCTATCCCGATATCGCCGACACCACGGTGCAGATTGTGACTCAGGTGCCGGGGCTGGCTGCCGAGGAGATCGAGCAGCAGATCACCATCCCGGTTGAAAGGGCGGTGAGCGGCATCCCCTCGATGAAGGTGATGCGAAGCAAAAACACTTTCGGGCTCTCGACGGTGATCGTGGTGTTTGACGACGGTGTGGACGACTATTGGGCGCGACAGCTCATTCAGGCGCGTCTGACCGAGGTGGAATTGCCCTACGATGCCGTGCCGGAGCTGAATCCTCTCACATCGCCCACTGGTGAGATTTTCCGATATATCCTCACCGGTCCGGTCGACCTGCGCGAGATGACCGACATACACAAGTGGACTGTGATACCGCGCCTGAGGCAGGTGCCGGGTGTGGCCGACGTGAGCAATTTCGGCGGCATCACCACGCAGTATCAGATCGAGCTCGACCCGGTGAAGATGCAGCAGTATGGCCTGACACTTGCCGAGATAGGGGAGAAGATTGAGATGAACAACTCCTCGGCGGGAGGGTCGATGCTCTCTCATGGCGACCTGAGCTATGTCATAAGAGGTATCGGCCTTATCCGCGACCTTGACGACCTGGGCAATATCGTGGTGAAGACGGTCGACGGCGTGCCGGTGTATCTCAGCGACGTCGGTGCGCTCCGCTACGGCAACCTCGAGCGCAAGGGGGTGTTCGGCTTCAACGGCCCTGACCGCACCGACCGCTCTGACTGTGTGGAGGGAATCGTGCAGATGCTGCGCGGCGAAAATCCCTCGGAGGTGCTCGTGGGGGTGAAGGAGGCAGTGGAGGAGCTTAACCGCAGCGGCCTCCCCGACGGCGTGAGGATCGAGCCTTTCATGGATCGCACCCATCTCGTCGACACCACGCTCAACACCGTGAGCCACACGCTGCTCGAGGGTATGGCACTGGTGCTCATCGTGCTCATCATCTACCTCGGGAGCTGGCGCGGTGCGCTGCTTGTGGCTGTCACTGTGCCGCTGGCGCTCCTTATCGCCTTCATCCTCATGAAGATCACCGATATTCCGGCTAATCTGCTTTCGCTCGGTGCCATAGACTTCGGCATCATTGTCGACGGCGCGATAGTGATGATGGAGACGATATTGAAGAAGCGCGAGAGCGATCCCGACGCCGATCTGAAGCCTGACAATATCATCAGCCGCACTGCCGATGTGGCGAAGCCGATATTCTTCTCAACGCTCATCATCATTGTCGCTTATATGCCGCTCTTTGCGTTTGAGCATATAGAGCGCAAGATGTTCACCCCGATGGCCTACACGGTGGGCTATGCCCTTTTGGGCGCGCTGGCGGTCGCGCTGCTGCTTATCCCGGGGCTGGCGTTTGTGGCCTACCGCCGCCCGCGCAAGATACGTCATAACCGCTGGCTGCAGCGGCTCACCGACCGCTATTCGGCATCGGTGGAGCGGCTGATGCACCGTCCGCGCCGGCTCATCGTGCCGCTGCTGCTTGTGGTTGCAGGCGCGTCGGTTCTCACCGTCACAGTGGGCAAGGATTTCCTGCCGCCGCTCGACGAGGGGGCGATCTGGATTCAGGTGCAGCTCCCTCCCGGCATCTCGATCGAACGCTCGACTGAGCTTGGCGACGAGGTGAGAGAGCGGCTTTCAAAGTTTGATGAAGTGACCTACGTGATGACTCAGGTTGGTCGCGACGACGAGGGTGCCGAGGCTTTCTCGCTGAGCCACATCGAGTGCGGCATCGGTCTGAAGCCTTACGGCGACTGGAAATCGGGGCGCAACAAGGAGGAGCTTGTGGAGGCGATGAATGAGGAGCTGAAAAACATACCCGGCATAACGGTCTCGTTCTCGCAGCCGATCATCGACATGGTGATGGATCAGCTTGCCGGTGCCCACAGCGATCTCGCGCTGAAAATCTATGGCGAGGATCTTGACTCGACAAGGCATGTCGCCGACCGCATTGTCGACGTGCTCAACACCATCCCCGGTGCTGTCGACGTGGCTGTGGATCAGGAGCCTCCGCTCCCTCAGCTTCAGATCGTAGTGGACCGCGCCAAGATAGCGCGCTACGGGCTCAACGTCGCCGACATCACCGATCTTATCGAGCTTGCCATCGGCGGCAAGGCGGTGAGTCAGGTGTTTGTAGGCAACAAGAGCTACGATGTGATATGCCGCTACAACGAGGCGTGGCGCAACTCGCCCGAGAAGATCGCCTCGCTCCACGTCACCACCCCCGACGGCGCGATGGTGCCGCTCTCGCAGGTGGCCGACATCAGGCTCACTACCGGCGCATCGACCATCAGCCGCGAGATGAACCGCCGTCACCTCACCATCCACATCAACCTCCGCGGTGTTGACCTGTCGTCGTTTCTCGCTCAGGCCGACGATGCGATCGCCGGGCAGCTCGACTTTGACCACGAGAAGATAAAGCTGGAATGGGGCGGGCAGTTTGAAAACCAGCAGCGAGCCTACTCGCGCCTTGCCGTAGTGGTGCCGCTCGCAATAGCTGTGATGCTGGTGCTTCTCATCATAGCCCTCGGCAGGATACGCATGGCGCTCGTCCTGCTCATGGTGATTCCGCTCGCCGTGTTCGGCGGAATGCTTGCGCTCAACGTGCGCGGCATGACGCTCAACGTGTCGTCGGCCGTCGGATTTATCGCCCTGTTCGGCGTGGCTATCCAGAACGGCGTGATCATGCTCAGCCACATCAACAACCTGCGCAAGAAACGCGGTGACGACAATCTGGCTGCCACCGTAGTCGAGGGAGCGCGTCATCGTTTCCGCCCCATACTCATGACTGCCTCGGTGGCAGTGCTCGGTCTGCTCCCCGCCTCCCTATCGACCAATATCGGCAGCGACGTGCAGCGTCCGCTCGCCACCGTGATCGTCTACGGCCTGCTGTTCGCCACGGTCATGACCCTCTTTGTGCTTCCCGTTGTCTATTACGCGGTCGAGCGCCGTCATCTCAACAAAGACAAGCGATGAAAAAATACCATATCACCCTCATCATAGCGCTCATCGCCTTTGGTGGCGCATGGGGCGCGACCCCTCTCACCGTCGACAGCTGCCTCTCTCTTGTCATGAAAGGCAACATCGCCCTGGCGGCTGAGAAACTCAATCTCTCGATAGCCGATGCCGAAGTCAGGGCCGCGCGCATTTTCAATGACCCGAGTTTAGGTGTGGAGTATGCCGACAACGACGACCACCGCATGCAGATGGGACGCAGCGTCGCCGTGGAGCTCGGCTACACCTTCACCCCCGGGCGCCGCGGGGCTGCGATAGACCTTGCCGCTTCTGAGGCGCAGCTCGCTCAGGCGTTGTTCGACGACTATGTGCGCAACCTGAAATATGAGGCGATCTTGGCCTATTTCGAGGCCGTGAAGGCACACCGCCTCTATCTCCTTGCCGAGCAGTTCAGCGAGGGTATGCGGCAGATAGCTCAGGGCGACTCCGTGGCGTTTGAGATCGGCGAGACGCGCAAGGTCAATGCCATGGCTACGCGTGTCGAAGCTCGTGTGGCCGAAGCCGACGCGCGGCAGGCACTCAACGATTACCACGATGCCATGTCGGCGCTTGCGCTCCTCATGGGCGACCCGAAACTGGCCGATGCGTTCGTGCCCGTGAGCGAGGAGATGCCCATGCCTCTCCCTGAGATCGACGACAGCGCGCTCGTGGGGATGGCGCTTGAGCGTCGTGCCGATCTGCGTGCCGCGCTGAAAAACGTGGATGTGGCGCACAAAGCCCTCGTCGTGACCGGGCGCGAGCGCAATCTTGAGTTTGAAGTGGCGTTAGGCTACAACTACAACACCGAGGTCCGCAACGAGATAGCTCCCGCTCCCCGCTTCTCGGGAGTGAGCATCGGGGTCACCATCCCGCTGAAATTCTCCAACCACAACCGTGGGGCTATCAACGCCGCCCGATTCCGCAAGGAGCAGGCCGATATGCTCTATAATCAGGCGTGCATGGAGGTGGAGACCGATGTCGTTTCCTCGTTGCGCGGATTCCGCACCGTGCAGCAGCGTCTCGCCGCGGTCGACCACAGCACCATAGCCGAGTCGGAGAGCATCTACCGCAGCTACCTGTCGGCCTACGGGCATGGCGACGTCAGTCTGGTCGAGCTTCTCGAAGTCAGGCAGAGCTATGAGGACATACAGCGCCTCTACGTCGAGACCAGCTGCGAGGCCGCCACATCCTATGCCCGCCTTCAGGCCGCATTAGGCCTCTGA